>BAXO01000044.1 GCA_001310555.1 Bacillus sp. JCM 19058 | reverse complement strand
GAAAAAGAAATTAATGAACATATTCAGCAATACTATGAAGACTTCGCAACCGTGAGACGTGAGTTTATAATGGCACATTTTATGTATCGTCAAGACGGTATTTATGAACTTAATCCCGTGGAAATGTGGCCTGTGTAACAGGTTCTTTTTTTTGTATATCTAATCCCTAGGAGGTTGTTTTGTTGAGTAAGGGACTATTAGAAATAGAACCAAGATATCAAATTATTTTTTGGAGTTCAGTATTGAATGGGATTGGGGGACGATTCGCTCAAGTTGGAGCTTTTGCGCTTCTCTATCTTCTAACTGAGTCAGGTATTGCTCTTGGTATATTAATGGCTTTACGTGTCTTACCAACGATTTTATTTGCCCCAGTTAGTGGATATTTAGCCGACCGTTTTCATAAAGCAAAGCTATTACTTTGGACAGATTATTTGAGAGCACCGTTTGCTCTACTTCCTTTATGGGCGGCAAGTACAGAGCAGTTGTGGTTATTGTATCTTAGTTCATTTGTTATAGCTAGTGGTGAAGCAGTGTATCGGCCTATACGTTTTGCAATTATACCCGATATTGTTCGAAAGAAGAACTTAACTACTGTCAATGGTTTAGAGCAGAATATAATAGGTGTAACACTGGTTTTTGGCTCTCTACTAGGAGGTATAATTGCTTTCATATCTGATGTGAATGTGTTATTTTTCTTCCACACCGTATTTCTCTTATGTGCGGCTTTCTTAATGGTGCGCTTAACAAAAAAAATGATACTATGCAGCATGCTCAAACCGAGGTTGTAGAATCTTCATTGAAAGAAAATGGATTTCTTATATTAAAAGTTGCATTATTACGTGTGTTCTTGGTGGTTATGCTACTTATGCCACTTGCAAATGGTATTGATAACGTAATATTTAACTTAATTGCATTAGATATCTATGACAAAGGTGATCTGGGTGTTGGCTTAATATATGCTGCTTTAGGATTGGGCTTTGTTTTAAGCTCAACGATGTCAAAGTGGCTGCGGGGAAAATACATTGCCATAGGAGTTTTGATGATTTTATTAGAGGGTCTATGTCATCTTTTCCTCAGTCAGTCATTCTCATTTGTTCAAGCTTTATTACTAGCCGTAGCAATTACGTTTGTAGGAGGTATAAGTAATATATGCTTTGATACTGTTTTGATGAAAATACTTCCTGTCTCTAAACGGGGGTTTTTATTCGGTACTTTATCAATGTTCCAAAATAGTTCAATGGGTATAGCAATGATTGGAGCAGGATTTTTAACGGAATTGCTTTCCCCCTTGCAAATCTCCTTTTTTATAGGTATTACTTATACTTTATTTGGATTGATCTTTATGTTAGCATTCAAGAGTGTAAATTTCCGTGCTTCAATACGAAAATTAAAAACAATTGACAGAAACTATGGGTGAATAAAAATACGTTGCAGTTATTTTACTTGGATAAGCACGATAATCAAAAGACCATAAGTATCTGCCATGTATACATGGGCAATATGTTGAAGGTCTTTTGTATGCAAAAAATATCCTGGGAGAATGGAGGGATTGAATGGATTCCTTTGAAGAAATAATAAAAAATTGATCAATATGGTTTTAAAGTTCTTGGAATTCTATTCATTGTTTGTTTTTATTTGAACTTTCAATTTGGTCAAGATTTTCTCTTCGTTCCAATCTTCCTAACTTTAATACTACTTACGATTCACACCTATTTAAATCGTTTATCAAAAAAGAAACTAGTATTAAATAGCTTAGGTTTAGTTATATGTATTGTTTTCGTATTTCTTATGTATAGTGGTGGCTGATACTCTATTACCTTCGTATATTAAAAAAAACACTTATAACTACTTCAACCACCAGGGTATTCAATGGATGGTTGGATATTATTATTAGTATTGAATTCCCCGAAGCTTTTATCATTTTCCATATAAATACTGCCCTCACCAGTTTCATGATTGATTATGGTTTCCGATTCATCTTGTTTTTCATACTCATTGCTCTCTTCGTTTAACTTGTAGTAATGTGTTGTTATACTAGTTGATTCACCATCAACTTCTATCCATTCTTTCACCTTGTAATCGCTGCCATTTTCTTCGTAGGTATATTCGAAGTAATCTTCATTTAATGCCTGAAACTCTAATCCGGTTCTTAACATGTTTTCTGTACCAAACTTTTCTTCCAATTCAAGTAGTTCTTCATTCAACACTTGAACATCAACAGCTTCTTCACTTGACGTACTATCATCTTTAGCTAAGTTAGCTTCCTGAAAGAACAGTCCAAATAGCATTATAGTCAATGATAAAATAAGTAGTTTTTTTCATAGTACCCCCCCTATTCAATTCATTTTATAAAATTTAGCATAGATTTAAAAAAAACTACAAGGAAAAGTAAAATTATTCCGTAACTTGGAAATAAAGAGAGCGTTCTAAACCACAAACATTAAAGGTGCTTAAAAAGGCATGATACAAAACAAGTAATTATTCTTAGGGAGGACTTGACAAAATTTAAAACGAGTCCATTTGGCGAACTTTGCTACATTCAACTGGGGAGAGTGTAACGGGGTGGGTTAAAAACCGTTAGGAATATTCTAGTCTATAAGTATTCTTTTAAACATATTTTAATACTAATTTTACCTAAACCTTTGCATTCTAAATTAACAAACCCTTGAGCGTCGTTTCTTTTGCTATTACTATAATAGAGAGTATAAATGATTGAGAAATATGACGGAGTTGCTGGAAGTCGTTGGCTAAAAGTCTATTATTATGAAATTGAACAGTATAATTATTAGAAAACGCAGTCTGACTCTAAGCGTCAAACTGCGTTTCATTTATTCTACTTCTTTTAAAGATTCAAGAATTTCATGCAAACTTAATTCAGCGCAGGCCATGGAGGTGTCGGCAACGCCATAAAACATTTGTACAACATCACCTTTAACAATAGCGCCGCAAGAGAACACAACATCGCCGAAAAATCCTTCGACTTCGTAGGTAGCTTCTGGCTGTAAAAATGGTTTGCTTGAGCGGGCAATGACATTAGTCGGATCTTCAAGGTCAAGTAAAACAGCACCCATGCAATAGCGATTATCTTTGGATGCACCATGGTAGAGTGCGAGCCAACCTTTTTCTGTCTTAATAGGAACAGCACCGCCGCCAATACGCGCATTGTCCCACATGCCTTCACGCAACCCGAGCAGGTGCTTGTGGTTGCCCCAATATAGTAGGTTATCAGATTCAGCTATCCAGATTTCTGGCATGCCGCCTCCTTTTGGCACTGGGCGGTGCATGGCATAGTATTTTCCATTGATTTTCTCAGGGAAAATGCATACATCCTTGTTTTCGGGGGCAAAAATCATCCGTGACGTTCAATGCTGTTAAAGTCCTTGGTGGAGACTAATGTTTCGCCGACTCCATAGGGGGAGGCAGCACTATAATAAATATAGTAGACATCGCCAATTTTTGTGATCCGCGGATCCTCAACGCCATATGCTTCCAATGGATCACCAGGATAAATAAACGGGCCGTCATCTACAGTAAACTCGTGTCCATCTTTGCTCCGGGCAATTCTCAAATAAGATAACGAAGTTAAGTAGGCGTAGCAATTTGGATCGCTGGCTTTTCTAATCGTTCGTGGGTCATCAAAAAGGTATTCCGGGTTATTCGTCTCTAATTCGATAATGTCCACTTTATTTGTTTTATGGTTATAAACAGGAGCTTTTACCACATTTGGTTCATTGTGAATAGGGCGTTCTGCCACACGCAATAGCATAAGAATCTCGCCATTGTACTCTGTAATTCCAGCATTAAAGGCACCAATAACTTCGAAGTCATCTCTGTGCGGAGTCACATCCGCGGGTGTGATCAATGGATTTTCCTTGTACCGATAAACATTCATTTTAATTCTCCTCTTCAAATTGAATAAATGGATCGACGATCGTTATTTTTTGGGCCTCGGCATCACTAATCCCTACATATAGATCGGCTAAGCCGTCTGCTCGCCTGACTAGCCCGCCGCTAAAAACGACATCATGTAAATCCGACCGTTTTGATTCGCCTGGGAGGAAATCAGAGCGCTTTGCAATAAGCTGGAGATCAGAGTATTGCTGGTTTTTAGGATTGACGGCAAAGGCCATTGAATAGTAGTGGCGGTTTCCCATCTCATCAAAACTAGCGATATGGCCTAATACACCTAGCAATCCATTTGACAGAAGGTGTATTTCATTAGCTCCACCCCATTCCTCATCAGTAAATTGTTCGTCCAACAATGGGGCGTGATTAATCGTATCTTGCGTAAACGCCGTAATAGAATCAATCGGTTGAAAGCCAATTTTGCCTCGGCCTCCTTTTTCACCCTGTGGACGAGTGAAGATGCCGATTCGTTCGTCTGCTAACTGTACTAGACGCAAATCCTTCATCCCGTCTGGACCAGTTGCAAATTGTTTTAAATCAGAGAGCTTGAACCTTTGTAAAAAAACGGTCCGCCAGCTTAACGCATCTTTCCTCGTGGGGTGTGGAAATATTTCTACTCCTCCAAGAATCAGTTCACCACCAATCCTCGTTACAAATGGATCTTGCAACTCAAAAACAGGAGCATCCGCTCGCGGCGACCACACCCCTTCGCTTTCAATAAAGAAATAGACGTTAGAGTGTTCGCTGTTCCGATCCTCGACTCGACCAGCAATCACGAGCTCACCATTATCCTCGAAAGGGGCTGTAATGTTGTACACATCCCGTTCGCCGACACCGGTAAACTCGATTTTTTCCGGTTTTGTAGGTGCAGGCATACGCTCATAATCTTTTAAAAGTTCCGAGCATGTTTTTACTTTATTTTTTATCAGTGGTTTCATTAAGTAGCACTCCTTTTACTTTAACGTAAACTGCATTCCATCTTTGAACCTTTTGGCGAAGAACAGGAAGATGATAATAATCGGCAATGTGAGCAATACAGATGCTGCGTACATCGGCCCGGGATAGCCGCCGTAAGGGCCGAACATTTGCGAAATGAGTACGTTTAGCGTCAGCATATTGTCACTGCGAACGACAATCATATCCCATAAAAGCTCTGTCCACCGTTCCATGAAGAGAAACAAGAAAATAACCGTCGTAATGGATTTCGACATAGGTACAGCAATTTTGAACATAATTTGCAAGGTCGAAGCTCCGTCCAATTTTGCTGATTCGATAAATGTATCTGGAATGGCACGAAAGAAGTTAGTGTACATAAAGACTGCCCACAAACTTAACGCTTTAGGAATAATCATGGCCCAGTACGTGTCGTATAACCCGACATCTTGAATTAGTAAGAACATCGGAACGAGCAAAATGACGCCAGGGAAAAACATTTGAAATAGGATGACATTGTTTAAAAATTTGCCGCCTTTAAACTTAATTTTTGCTAGCGTATAAGCGACTACGATGCCTGACACCATCATAAGGGCTGTGGAAGCCGCAGAGACAACAAATGTATTTAAGAACGCTCGTAACCAAGGTTGGGGCACGTGAGAATCGCCACCAATAAACAACCATTCATAGGAACGAAGTGTATAACTAGTCGGAATCAGTTTTCGGTCTACTTGACTCCAGTCCGCAAATGACATGAGAACCATATATAAGTAGGGGAAAACCATGATGCCTAACAATACAAATGCCGTGACATAACGTAATTTAAATCTTTTTTTTCTGCTTAACTCCAGCCATTTCGTTTCCCCCACATTTCTAAGAGTTTCCTGAAGACGAAAATCGATGCGAACGTAACGACAGCAGCAATTAACGCTACAGCAGAAGCATAACCTGCATTCAGGTTTGAAAATGCTTGGTTGTAAATTTCCATTTGCCATGTATTGGTTGCATAGTTTGGTCCACCGCCAGTTAGTTGGTATACTTCAGTAAATATGCCAAATGTGACGCCAACGGATAAGATCAACGTTGTAAAGAGAGCCGGGTATAATAAGGGGAGCGTTATTTTCCAAAAGCGTTGAGCTGGTCTTACACCATCGATTTCGGCTGCTTCATAAATTTCCTGATTGATGCTCTCCAAACCAGCAGTTAGAATCAAGGCATAATACCCAGAAAATTTCCAAGCAATAATAACGGCAACGACGACTAGAGCCGAAAAAGGGGTTCCCAGCCAGTTAATATCCAGTCCGAATGTGCCACGTAAGAAAGTATTCACTGGGCTGTTATACGATAATATGCCTTTTACAATGAGTGAAGAAACAACGCCAGATGCTAAATAAGGAAGAAAGAAGCCAACAAGGAATATCCCTTAAACCGGCTAGGCAGGCTATTAACGACAAGAGCTACAAGTAAAGAGCCGATGATCACCATTGGGACAAAAACAGCTAGGAATTTAAACGTAACAAAAAAAAGCTGCTTGAACCCCTGGGTGGTTAACAGCGTTAATAAAGTTTTGTAATCCAATAAATTCATACTCCGGCGATATTAGATTCCAGTCCGTGAAAGCAAGATAGAATGACCATAATAATGGGATGAGGAAAAAAATAAGTGTGTATATAAGGTAAGGGCTGGTGAAAAACCAGCCCAATTTATTATTTTCCCTGTTCATTACTGTAGTGCCCCCTCTATGGCCCTCTTCATGTCTTCCCAAGCGGTTATTGGATCTTTCGTCCCGACTGAAACTGGATTAAGGGCTTCCTGGCCAATAAACGTTTGCAGATTATTGAAGTCAGGATTATCGATTGGCGGCACCCCGTAAGGAACCGCTTCTGCATAGTGGACAAGCTCTGGGTAATCGACCAAGAAGGTCTGGAACTGTTCATTAGTTCCCAAATCATCACGAGCCGGCGGCATGTTAGTCTCCTCAAACCATCTTAAATCCATTTCAGGGTTACTATAAACCAGGTGATAAATTCCATTGCGGCCTGTTGCTCTTCCTCTGTTGCAGAGGCATAAATGACGAGCCCTTTCGAATCAGCGAATGTATTCACTTCGTCTATGTCCATATCGTCCGGCACTGGAGGAGGCGTTAATTCAAACGTTTCCCCATACACCATTTCTGGAAACTGCTCGGCCCAGTAGGGGAACGTCCATGGCCCTAAATCAACAAAGATGCTAAGCCCTGTTTCGAAAGGATCGGATGCTTCATTGGTCAGCAGTCCATTTTTTTTCCTGTAACGCGCTAAGAAAGTCTAATACTTGTTGACCAGCGTCATCATCGCCAATAAATGAATCGCCTTCAATAAAGTTGTTACCTCCTGAAGCGGCGGCATATAATGGGAAGAAGTCAAACCATCGTGCACCAGCATCAGGTGACGCTAATTCACTTTTCGCCCATAAGAATTTATCAGGGTGTTCTTCTTTTAATGCATCAACGACTTCGTACACGTCACTATACGTTCTCGGTGCCTCTTCAAAACCGAGTTCATTTAAAATATCTATTCTCCAACCGAATAACATTGAATTTGAATAAATCGGCAATACATATTGGTTGCCATCCGCAAACTCCCATGCTTCTACGGTATCTGCCATATTACGGTTCGCAATAATGTCATCCCAGCCAGCTAATTCGTTTAAAGGAACAAGCGCTTGGCTATCAGCTAATTGGGAAGCAAACCCGCGGTTAATATTTTCTGACAGGGTCGGGGCGCTATCGGAAGCGAGAGCAGACTGTACGGTGGCTTCTGAGGTTGGTGTTTCCCTCATTTGGCTGACTTCAACGTGGATTTCATCTTGCTCGCTATTGAACTCATCCGCTACCTTATTCCAAAATGTTTCCTGAAGCGGATTTGCTGCTGCCCAGAACTCAATCACAGTTGCACCATCAGGCGCCTGGATGTCTTCCGCTTGGTCATTTCCGTTTCCGCAAGCAGCTAGTGATACGATGGAAAGTGAAACTGCCATGGCTAAACCTAGTGACTTCTTCATAAGTGTACATCCCCCTATAATGTTTTAAGAATCGCCCTCTCTTGCTAGTGGTGTTACTATTTTTTTTGAAAATTATTTTATAATGGTAATAGAAGCATGCTAACAAGAAAGAATGACAAGTTGAATATTATTAATTACAAAATTCGGTTTGTAATTAAGTAAGTAATGGTAAATAACCTTACAAAAACATAATATAATGAAATTATCTATTGGTCAATGGCTGTTTTAAAAAAAATTAACCGGTTTCATCTATTTGAAACAAAAGAGATTTTATTGTATATTTATATTTGTAACGTGACAATGTACTTGTATGATTTTTGCGAGGGATGTGTGATATGAAGTCAAAAAAAATAACAATGCAACATATAGCTGATCAATTAAACATTTCTAAAAACTCCGTATCTCAGGCGCTGACAGGGAAACCAGGGGTCAGTGAGGCCACTAGAAAACTCATTGAAAAAAACAGCGAAAGATATGGGGTATCAATATACACCGAATAAAAAGCAGTCTCCCGGAAAACGTGGGAATATTGCTTTGCTAGCATCAGATTTTGCCTTTTCGCAGAAAGGGTTTTTCGGGGAGATTTATTTAACGGTTCAAAAAGAAGTGGCGAAACGCGGGATGAATTTGTTAATTCAATCGATCGATGATGAGATGAGAGATCGGCTCATCCTGCCTTCTTTTTTTTGAAAATGATACGATTGAAGGTGTCATTAATATTTCTCATATAAGCACCGAATATATCAACCGTATTTTAAGCACAGGAATTCCAACGGTATTGATCGATCACCACCATCCATTTAATTTTTCCGATGCAATTTTGCTCAATAATCGCTTTGCTGCCTATACAGCAACTCATCATTTAATTGAGCTTGGCCATAAACAAATTGGGTTTATGGGGGATATTGGACGTTCTCCAAGCTATCAAGAAAGATTGGAGGGCTATACGCTTGCGTTAAAGGACCACGGGATACTTTTAGAGGAAGCCTTCATTTTAACTAAAGTAGAGGAAAGGGAAGAAAGTGTTTCAGCCGCTCTTGACCAGCTTAAGCGGCAGCCGACGGCATGGTTTTGTGTCAATGATGGATTTGGCTTCCTTTTGCTGACACATCTTCAGGCGATGGGCTATAGAATCCCTGATGATGTATCTGTGTGTAGCTTTGACAATGGCCCGCTCTCCCAGTTGTCAAAGCCAAAAACAACCACACTTAATGTGAACCTACAGTTGTATGGCAGAAAAGCAGTAGAACAATTATTTTGGCGAATGGAGAATCCAACCGAACCGCTGCAAGAAATATTATTGTATGCTTCTTTACTAGAAAGAGAATCGACTGGACCAGCACCTACTTGCTAGAGGAGCAGGCAGGCCCCGAGACTGTATTGCCACTGGAGCAACGGGCATTTTGGCGCAAAGTCTATCCGTTCTGCAAATGAAGCCCCACCTGCATAAAAGGTGAGGGTTTTCTACGAGGATAAAGAAAGTATAAAATGTAACATGAATAATTTTTTATAAGCCTTGTTGAGCTCCGAGCGCTTAGCAACGAGGAAACTTCCTTTTCCTCTGTACGATCAGTTAACACCAGTTTCTTCGGTTACTGTGTTTTCTTTATCTCCGCTGAGACCATCCAGTTTGTCCGTTGTAGTGGGCGCTCTACGCTTTAGTTCCCTCATCATTTTTGCGCAGTTTAACGAGGCAAGGATGTAACACCTGTCGATTGGATATAAGCTCTTGAAAAGTCTTTTTCAGCTCCATTTGTTTAAAAAAAGCCATGAGCAATCCCGCAATATGGTGTGTTGCATTATTAAAGTTGAAGTTAATCTAAATAGTTGTCGACGAATAGAGAAGTCCGAAGCCTTCATTATACGAATCAAGTTTTTTTGAGCGAGCAGTTGCATGGAGAATGATTAGCTGTTACAATTATTAGAACGAACGGTCAGTTTAATAATAAAAACAAAAAAATGGAGTTCATAATCATGGCAAGACCTGCAGGTCAAGGTGAAAAAAAACAAAAAAAGTATATAGCAGAAAAAGCGAAGATCCTTTTTGAACAAAAAGGCTATACAGCAACTTCAATGGAGGAAATCAGAGAGTTTACAAATACTAGCAAGGGTAGCATATACTATCACTTTAAAAGCAAAGAAGAATTGTTTTTATATACGGTCGAAGAATCCTCAAAAACATGGAGAAGGAAGTGGGAGGAGCAAGCTGCTTTAGTCAAAACTGCAAAAGCGAAGCTACATTTATTAGGTCGCTATTATGCATCAGATATGCAAGCCTCACTATCCCACGCCGTTCCAGAATATATGGCTTCCGAGAATTTAGGGCAAGTGATGAAAGAGAAAATCATCCATCTCATTCAGCCAGAGTATGAGATTTTTCATCAAATTATTGAAGAGGGCACACAAAACCGAGAGTTTGAACATGATAAAACTGTTGAAGATTTATCATTTATTCTTTATAGTACACTCACCGGTATGAGCATTACGCAGTTTCTCGGTTATGATGAAGAGAAGTTTTATCGTCTATACGATAATGCGATTGATGTCTTCCTCAATGGGATCGCTAAGCGTTAACCCCTAAATTAGGGGTTTGTTTTTAAACATTATTAAACCGAACGGTCGGTTTAATAAATATGGAGGTGATCTTTTTTTTAATCGTTACCCTTGACCACTTCTTAAATAATAATAGAAAGGAAGAGTGTTTATGTTTTTGTTGCCTCAAGATCAGTATTATCAAGTGAGCTCACTATTTAAATCTTTCAATCACCAGATGATAACAAAGTCTGTTCTGGATGGAAATACGATTGGAGACATTTATGTGGACGATTTAAATGACCCAAAATCGGCCCTCATGAATGGAATTAACTTCGAAGTGCTCATTGCAGGTGATCCAAATAACAAAGAGTTTAATGGAAGGATTATAGACGTAATCAATGAGCAGATCATACCGAGCGCACAAAAAAAATTGGACTTCCCACTATTAACTTGTATTACAATACTGAACAATGGATGCGCGTGTTAGAGCAGGAGGTCGCAAATAAATTCAAAAGTTCCAAGGTGAAAAAGAGATTTTATACTTTTAGTGATAGCTATCGTCAGCCTCAAAAGCCACTTCGAGATAACGCATCACTAAAACCAATCGATGCTACACTCTTAAACGACCCCTCATTAAGTAACCTTGACAAGGTAACACAATGGATCGAATTATCGTGGCCATCTGCTGACCTCTTTTTACAGAAAGGTGTTGGTTATTGTGTTGTTGAGGAGAACACGATAGCTAGCTGGTGCTTGTCGGCGTTTGCTACTGATCATCAACTCGAATTTGCGTTAATGACAGACGGAGCGTTTCGAAGCAAAGGCTATGCGAAAGTCGCAGCTTCAGCTTGCATGAAATATTGTATAAATAATGAAAAACAACCACTTTGGAATTGTGATGCCGATAACATTGCTTCGATTTCAGTTGCTGAATCTATCGGATTCAAAAAGACGTTGGACTATGATGTTCTACAAATAAAACTAATGAGCGAGTAAAAGAGTTGACATAGGCTTAGTGCTACGAGAGAGTGGAATGGAAAAATGTATTACATCATCATATTTTGATAGTAGAATTTCCTTTTCGTGTTCAACTGAATAATCTCTGGGAGCTGTCGCAAAGTCATATTGTGGGCTCCCTTCTTCTCGTTCTGCTTAACTAATTGACAAGTGAAATAATTTCTCAAGAAAAAACGGTTGAAATGTAGGTGTAGGAAGACAGAAAGTTATTTCAATGAAAAAGGAAGATATACCTCCCGCTATGTGTTTTAACACAATCGTAGGGAAGTGCAGAAAGTAATTAGTTTAGCTATTTGGGTTATCTTCTTACCGGGTTCTATAATAAAATTAAGATAGGGGGTGTATGTAATGTGGAAAAATGAAGTTGTAGATACTACCAGAGGCAGATTTGAAGTATTTTTTTAAAGGAGAAGGGGAGCCAATGTGTATTACTCATTTGTACAGTGAATTTAATCAATTAGGCTCTTACTTTGCTGATGAATTTACAAAATACTTCAAGGTAATTTTAGTAAATTTAAGAGAGACTGGCAAGTCGTGTAAAGCTGAAGAAGACGATTTATTGAGCATGGAAGAAACTGTTTATGACTTAGAAGCTTTAAGGGTAGCTCTTGGATATACTAAGTGGGCGTATGGTGGTCATTCAACAGGAGGAATGTTAGGTTTAAAATATGCAGTCCAAGCTCAACAATCATTGTCAAAGATAATTGTTGGAGGGGCTGCCGCTTCCAATAGATATATGGAACATAAAGGAAGTATGTATTGTTGAGCTCTGTGAAGGTTCCTGTTTTTGTATATTGTGGGATTCATGATGCTCAATGCCCATATGAATTTTCTGAAGAGATTAATGCTCAATTATTTAATTCGAAATTATTTACATTTCATTATAGCAATCATTCTCCATTTATTGAGGAAAAAGAGAGGTTTAATCAAATGGTTGTCCAGTTTAAAGCTATGAAATCTGGTGAGCTGTTATCCTCAACTAACATTTAGTGAAATGTGCCCCTCCTTGCTATAAATATAACTATTTTCGGCATTACATATTTCAAGCGCTTCAACGAACGGGTGTTGGAGCGCGACTCTAAAAAAAAGGTGTTTTAGCCATTAAGAGCAAATAAACGTTTTTATATGCGGTTTCACCGCTTTTTTTATTTTTCAGTTAAGCATATATTGTTCATTTTATTGGAGTCCCATTTCATCGAATCGTCCCTAACTTTTTTTCCGGTCATATTCTAGTAAAGATCTTCCATTAAGATTGTTAGCGTCTATTCATCGAAGCAAATGCTCCTTTATTCATACCTTTGATACGAGATCTTCATAATCCAATATACCTAGTACACACTTAAAAAAAATTGTACTCTTTTAGATGGCAAACCTCTTTCGGGACGCCATATAATTCAGCCGCTTCGTAAATGGTTAAATTGGTGTCCTGTAATTCGTAAAGTGAAGAGTTAGGCATCAATAGCTCGACAGCAAATGTGTTTGCTTCAACTTCAATTTTATCTACAGAAAAAAATGTGTAATTACGCATAAAAGGGGTGTTGATATCTTTGTGAAGCACTGCATGACCCAATTCATGAGCGCACACAAATTTTTGTAATTGGTCAGATAAGCTTTTATTGATCACGATATATTTGTTTCTCTTTTCGTATTTGTAAAATCCATTTATTTGCTGATGCAGAAAACGGAAAAGGACGTGAATGTTTAAACATTCGGCAAGTAAGAATGGATCATTAGTTCTATACTTTTGAATTAATGTTGTCACTTCTTTCTGAATAAAAGTCATAATATCAATCCAATTCTGATACGCTTTTTATTTGAAGCAATTCCGTTTAGCTTCTCCCCTTCAATGGTACCTCGAGGCAATAGGGTAATGTTCATTTACGTTGTTCTTGAGTGGTTTCATTCCGTTTGCTAGCTTCTTTTGCACCTAAATCTGTTTGATTGACAAGAGGGGTGCTTATTTTAAGTTCTTGACATCGGAGCCAATGTGTATTTTCTGAAGCTGTGACTCAGTATCTTCCACTTTCTTGTCCCCATGCCTATTCACCTTCTATACTTTTTAGGTGTGTATTTTTTTGTTAATCCTTTTAGCTTGCCGCACAACGTATTCCATAGCTTCTAAAAAGGATTCTTTGGCCTCGTCAGACAAAGGTTCACCGTCGAAGGCAAGTCCCTCGGTGTGCTCGATGTCATTTTTTATTTCGTCTAGTCGTTTGGCAATGTCTCGTTCATCTTTCTCGTTCAATGGGGCTTGATAGCCTTTAGTTGACCTGTCCAAGTTTCTTTGATTGCTACGACCAAGAAGATAGTCTGTGCTGACATCAAAATAATCTGCTATTTTTTGTAGGGTCTGATAATCAGGATCTCGTCTGTCTTTTTCATAATGAGACAAGGCAGCTCTAGAAATCCCGATTCTCGTTGCGAGTTCGTCTTGTGTAAAATGCTGCTTTCTTCGCAAATCTCCTATCCGTTTTCCAATACTCATATTAATAACCACCATAACGTATCATTTCTTATCATATTACAATACAAAATGTATCAAGTAAAGTGGTGATACAAATAAAGTTTCAAAATATATTGACAAGATCCATTTTGTATCATAATATAATCAATTATACGATACAAATCGTTTCGATAAGGTGGTGGCTTTATAAAGAAAAAATACGATTGAGCTGTTTTAAGCAAATTATTATTTTTTTTGAGTAAGCATTCATACAGAACAACACTGGGAGAAAAACTTTTTTATAGCAATGAACTTAAATTTATTTTTTTTGAGATATTTTGCGACAAAAAGTAGCATAACAAGAGGATACATGTAAGTAGCTCGTGGAAATTAGAAAATCAAAATAATGTGCCTGTTAGAACGAGAATAACAGATTAAAATGTGAAAAGTGATTCTTACTGAAAATGAGCTCTCAAACGATCTAATAAGAAAAGGACGGCGTAAGGAAAACAGGCTTGAGTATAGATTACGATTTGATACAAATAGATAAATAAAAACTATTACATTTATATTTAAAAGTATTTTGTGAGCAGCTCATAATCGAAAAAGTACGTACAACTAAGGATCAAGGAGGGGTGTTAATGCGCTTAAAAAAAATCTAGAAATAAACATGGAGCTTGAAGGCATAATGGAGATGGATAAGCCTGTGTTATCGTAGTGTCTGAGGGGAAAGCACGGCTAGCTGAGCTTCCGTTACACGGCGAGACGAAGGTCATTACGCATCAGGGTAAAGTAAAGCGTGTAAAATGGGATGAGGGAGAAGAGTTTTAATAAATAGAAACTACATGTTAATTGATTTGATTTTCATTAACCCTTTATAAAGTCAAAGCCGGTGTTTTTTTTAGAATATGATTATCGACCTACTAATATCCAATCAGTTTACTTCCTGTATGAACTTTCATATAAGGAATGAAATGTTAAAGCTATTGATTCTAGATGGAAATGTTTATGATGCAAATAGTTAATTCAATGTTGAATGGACATTTGTTTGTAAGGAAGCGCCTTAAAAATAACAGAAGAAGCGAGTAAGAAAGCAGCGAGATATTAAAATATTTTGATTAACTTATGTTCTACCAGCCCACTGGAGGACACTGATGATTACGGAAACGTAGTCTCAGTGTCCTCTTTTTATTGAATTCAAGGAGATGAGCCAGTGTTAAGGGGCTCCTGTAAACAACAAACGTGACAGAGCAAGGTAATGCTCCAGTGCATTTGAAAAGTGACGGGGAGAGACCCGACATCCTCACTCCATCTGGGGCGTTTAGCTAAAAAGGAGGGTTTTTCATGCAAGATTTATTACTTGAATACAAGAAGGCATTAAAAGAATTGAGTAAGTCGAAGCAATCATTAAATAAAGAAGAGCAGGCTATTGTTTCAGGGATGATGAGTGACCTGCGCTATGCCATTGAATGGATGAGTACTGGACGCCCTCCTGGGCTGCGAAGAGGTATTGAGAGGCGGGCAGCATATCAGCGTGAGCGTATGATGGATCCTTTACTGATCCAACATTACTACAGAGCTACAACGGATGAATATAATTGGACCTCGGAACAGCAGGAATCCTGCTTAGCAGAAATGGATCGCTCCAGAATAGAAGTGGCCCTATGTATGCTGACAGAACGAGAGAAGGAGATCTATCTCATGTCGCGGGGGCAAATGTTTTCTTATGAGGAAATAGCAAGGATGCTAACCGTATCAAAAAGTACAATCCAGACCACGATTCAAAGGGCAGAGAAAAAAATTAAAAAACAACTTTCTAAAAGCGAATTCTCATCCGTGGGATAAACTTTTGTCGTACGAATGCCACCTAATAGTAAGAAGGGTAGGAAGAATTCCTAAGTTTACAATACTGGAACAAAATCATCCCTTTGAATTTAGAAGTAATTTTTTTAGGAATTAGCAGTTCAAATAAACTACCTTCAAACAAAGACTAAGGTGTACCAGTAGGTAACATCATTATTTTTGAGGGACTTCTTCAGACGCTGTAGTAAGGGCAAGCTTTATCAAGAGTCTTCGCAAGGAAGTCGTCCCGCAATGTCGTAGGAAGCAATAAAAGGAGGTGGTTTAAATGCCAATCGATATGGATTATTTTACAAATCGGAGCCAAACTAAATTTTCCTATCAGGTACAATGGTAAACGGTATTTGGCTGGCGAATCTTAGAGCTCACTGGAAAATAGTTAATCATAGGAGGTGAAGATGATTCCCATATCCATTGAAGACGTTCGGAATGCTGTAATTCTATCGTTAGAACAGCACTTTCCAGAAGTAGATGTCTACGGTGAAAAGGTAGCTCACGGTTTTCAAAAGCCTTGCTTTTATGTGAAGCTGCTTTCAGTTAAACATAAGCAAGAACTTGGTCGGCGGTATAAACGTAATCATTCGTTTGAGATTCATTATTACTCAGAGGAAACTGAAATTAATAAGATGGCCCACAGGATGGCTGATCGTTTGTATCAATACTTGGAATTCATCTTACTAAATGATGGTATATGTCGTGGACGGAACATGGACCATGAGGTTATCAATGGTGTAATTCATTTCTTTGTTAATTATGATTTTCATGTGATGAAGAAAAAAAGCAGAAGATACGAAAATGCAAAAGCTAGAACAGGGGGAAGGATTAAAGTGAACGAACAGGAGAAACCGAAAAAGAAGAACGTTGCGTTATATACAAAAAAACAGCTGTTAGAATCCAAGCAACGAGTAGACGCTGACAAAGATATTCTATCCGTAGTGCTAGAGGATGATAGAGCTTATACGATTGCTGAGGCGGAAAAATTAATTGAAGACTTTAAGAGAAGGAAGGTGAAGTAAATGGCTGGCGGACAATGGCAGACTCAGAATAAAATTAGACCTGGTGTTTATGTTAATGTGAACAGTGAACCTCGGCCAGTAGGGACAGTTGGTGACAGAGGAGTAGCAGCTCTCCCTTTACCGTTGCCGTGGGGAGAGGACGGAGTTATTGTTTTGGACAATGACACTTATCAAACGGATGCACTACAAAAAATTGGATTTCATCCAGCAGATCCGCGTATTCGACATATTACTTCTTGTATGGCTCATGTTAAACGGTTATTGTTGTACCGCTTGGATGGACAAGAGGCAGCAGCTGCAACGATTACGCATGAACTACTAACTGTAACTGCTTTGTATGGTGGTAAGCGTGGAAATGACTTGAAAGTTGTCATCCAACCAAGCATTGATCACGAAGAGAAATTTGATGTGTATACATTTCTTGAAAATGAAGAAGTGGATAGGCAAACTATAAAGAATATCGATGAGCTAGTCCCGAATGCTTTTGTTTCATTTTTAGGGGAAGGCGTACCAGAACCAACTGCAGGTATTAACCTTTCGGGTGGCTCAGATGGTGAAGTTACAGCCGGACATTACTCTGCAGCACTGACTGCCTTTGAAGCACAGGAATTTCATACTCTCGGCATTCCTTCTGATGAAACTGAAGTTAAGGCTCTTGCCGCGTCCTTTGTAAAAAGAGTACGGGATGAATCGGGAAAAAGAGTAAATGTCGTTCTTGCGCAATACCCGGAAGCAAATTATGAAGGCGTTATTTCGCTGAAAAATAGTATTATTACCGATGATGATCTGGAAGTTGATTCTATTTATCTATTATGCGAAATTACCGGAATGGTAGCGGCTGCCCAGATCAATCAATCGCTCACATATGCAACCATCCCGGGGGCAGTTGACGTTGTCCCACGATTCACAAATACCGAGATTGAACAGGCTTTATTAAATGGTGAGCTGGTGCTGACGGCCGAAGGGGGACGGGTGTTCATAGAGCAAGATATTAATACGTTTACTTCCTTCACGACTTCGAAAGGAAAAATGTTCTCAAAAAATCGCGTTGTTCGTGTCTTAGATGGCATTGCGAATGATGCAAAAAGGATTTTCGAGCAATTTTATATTGGGAAAGTTGATAACAATGAGGATGGTCGTAACCTACTAAAAGCCGAGATGATTCGGTATTTAGAGACATTACAAGGGATGAGTGCAATTCAAAATTTTGACGCACAGACCGATTTAACGGTTGCTGCTGGAAATGATATTGAAAGCGTTTATGTTGAATTATATGTTCAGCCAGTTGATTCAATTGAAAAAATTTATATGAAAGTAACTGCGCGATAGGAGGGGAACTAAATGGGATATTTTAGAGCTGGTGATGCAATTTCCGGTCAAGAGGGCCGAGCTTATGCTACAATAAATGGCCAGATCGAGGAGATGTTCTATGTAAAAACTTTGGAAGCGACTGCCGAAAAACAAAAAGCTGAAATGAAGGCACTTGGAAAACGAGGTACTCAACATAAAGCTAATGGTTGGATTGGTACTGGAAGTATGACCATTTATTATTCTACCAGTCGTTTCCGACAAATGATGCTGGAGTATATGAAGACTGGCAGAGACGTTTATTTTGACATTCAAATTGTCAATGAAGATCCAACCTCGAGTATTGGTAATCAGACAGTTATGCTGAAAAATGTAAACTTAGACAGTGTGGTTATGGCCAAAGTGGACACAGAGAGTGAAATATTAGATGAGGAAATCGACTTCACGTTTGATGATGTAGACATTTTGGATTCTTTTGAAATTCCTGTACTAGGCTAAGTTTTTTAATGTCTTGCCCTAGTTTTCTTAGACAATATTGATGACTTTTCCCTAGATTAATAGGTAATAGTGTGAAAGTATAAAGTAATCAAATCAGGGGTTTAACACATACTATTAGGCATATTCGCTATGGTTCTAATAATACTTTAATATAATAGACCGCTTACCTCTGCAGGCGGTCTATTATGTATGTACAAAGTAAAAAAGGATGAAAATAAAATCAAGTGATTGAAACATCGGAAGCGACCACTAAAAAAGGAGTTTAGCTAATAGCCCTGTAAGCTATTGCCGGTAGATGGAATGACACGATAACACTCTTTTGCTTAGAGTGTACTTTAAAACCAACACGATTACGGAGGGTAATAATGAGCAAATTTCAAGAGTTCTTAAACAAAAATACAGTAGATAACTTAACAGCAGAGGTAATATTTTCAGAGCGATTAAAGGATAATGATGGTAAATTCTTCAAGGCGAAAATTAAAGCTATGACCGATGGTGAGTTTGAAGATTATCGGAAGCGTTCAATGACTACTAAAAAGGGTGGAAAGTTTGAATTAGACTTGCTACAGTTCAATAGCCAAATCGTGGTCGGTAACACGCTCGACCCAAACTTTAAGGATGCCGATAGCATTAAATCTGTTGGTGCGGCTACGCCACAGCAGTATTTAAGCAAAGTTTTGCTTGCCGGTGAAATAGCCGAGCTCTCTAAGCAAATTCAACGCTTCTCGGGATTCGAAACTGACCTCGAAGAGCTGAAGCAAGAAGTAAAAAAACTAATGAAGGAGGGCGATGGCGAAACGATGTACGCCTATTACGCCCTCCTTCAGTTTTATAAATTCCCTCACGAGGTGATTGAACTGCCTCGGCGAGAGAGGGCAGCTGTCTACGCTTTTATCGATGAGCGGGTAAAAGAGGAAAAGAAATTGAATAAATCAATTAAAAAGCCTAAAAAGAGATAGTCATCGGAATAAAAAATTGACGATAAATGTATTCACCAGTATGGATACTTTATTTTTAGTAAAAAAGATAGAGGGGCAAATAAAATGGCTACCATAACTACAGGATTATCAAGGTTAGACAACAATATGACCCCAGTTTTAAAAGGTGTTACTAGCTCTATTAATCTAAGTCTAAGCGCAATGGGCGATATACAGGATACGCTGGAGAAGTCTTTTGACTCTTCTACTATTGATAACGCTAGAACAAGCATACAACAGTTGGAAGTTGGATTTAAGGGTATCCCTCCTTCAATACAAGATTCGGAACGTCAGCAAAGCAAGATGAACAATAAGCTTAATATAGGTATAGGTTTAGCGAAAAAAACTTGGTGGTACTTTCCTTAAATTTGGCATTGACAAAATTAAAGAAGGCCTATCAGACATGATTGTATCTGGTATCGAACAGCTTTCTCGCATGGAGAATTCAGAAGTAGCATACAAAACAATGCTTGGCGATGCTCAGCAAGCGAAAGCTTTAGCGGAAGATATGATGACATTTGCAAATACAACGCCATTTACTTTTGAAGATCTGGACACTGGTGCCAGAAACCTTATCGCATTAGGGGTGAATGCTAATAAAGTTATCCCTACCTTGCAATCAGTCGGTGATGCTGTTGCGACCATGGGGGAAGCGGTGAACAAATCGCTCAGATAACAAGCATTTTCGGAAAAATACAGACGACTGGTCGACTGACAATGAATGAGGTAAATAGTTTATTTGCAGGCGGAATAAATGCCTTAGAGATATTAGGCGACCAAGCTGGTATTTCTGCAGACGAAATTAGGGAGCAGATAAGTAAAGGGGCTATCAGTGCAGATATGGCGATTGCTGGCTTAGTGAATGGAATGAACGATAAATATGGTGGGATGATGAGCGAGCTAGAAGGAACATGGTCTGGTACCATGGATAAATTGGCCTCCGCTAACAAAAATGCAGGTGCAGAATTAATGCGCCCTTACATGGATACACTTACACAATTGTTAGGTGGCTTTACTAATTTTGTAAATGGAGTTCCTAACATTCTTGCTCCAGCGTTCCAGGCATTTGTTCCATTGGTAGAAATGCTCAATGACATGTTTAACTCGGATAAGTACACTACTTTCTTTGAGCACATCGCTATTTCTCTTCTGATTGTGGCCGAATTAATATCAGGAATGGCACAAGCGTTCTTATTTGTCATCGGAATTATTATGGAGTACTGGCCTGTAGTGGCCGGAATGCTTGCTGTATTAATTGCGTTTTATCTACCTTCTATCATCGCAGGGCTTTGGGGTATGATCAATACTGTTCTACTAGCGGTAGGATCATGGTTACTATTAAACTGGCCGATTGCACTTGTAATGTTACTAGTCGGTACCTTAATCGCAGTAATGATGTATTTCGGAATTACAACTGGTCAAGTCATTGGCTTTATCGTAGGTTTATTTTTTTGCCTTAGGTGCTTATTTGTATAATGTATTTGCTTATTTGTGGAACATTATTGTTTCATTTGCGGAGTTTTATTTAACTGTTTCATTGACCCAGTTTATGCTGTTGAAAAGTTATTCTATGATTTAGCTATTAATTTTCTTGATGCTATGCAAAACATGGCCTACGGTGCAGAAAAATTTGCTGGAGAGTTTATGAAGGTTGTATTGAAAGCCATCAACGGGATAATTACAGGTGTGAATTGGCTGATCAACGCTTTAAATAGTATTGAAGGCGTTAATATCAACCTACTTTCCTTGTTCGATTCGGGCAATATTCACCCTATTTCTAATGCCATTGGTCATTTAAAGGATAATTTAAGAGCTCCTGTTAGTGATAAAGCTGTGTTAGATTTCAGTGGAGCAAGACTTGATCAATTGGATTATAAGGATGCTTTTGATAAGGGCTTTGACATTGGAGAGAGTTGGGGGGACGGGATTGATAATGCGATTTCTGGTGCGTTGAATGGAATTAAAGGCATGGTGAACGAGTTGGAGATGGAGCCAGGCCTCGAAATGCCAAATACGGATGAGCTGACGGGCGGCGGTGTTGGGGAAGCTACTAATAGTCCTAAAGGTACTACTGTACCAAAGGAAGCTACTTTACCAAAAGTAGGTAATGCACCAAAAGTAGCCAACGTACCAACAGCAGCTATGAACCCTAATCTTGATAAGGTCGGGAAGGTCGGCGAGGTTGGTAAGATAAATGATGAGGTTGATATTTCGAGCGAGGATTTAAAGTTAATGCGTGAGCTCGCAGAGTTGAGGAACATACAGAACTTTGTAAGTCTTACTCCAACCGTCCAGGTTAAGACTGGTGATATTAAGGAAGAGGCCAATGTGAAGAAGCTGGTTGCCGAAATTGAGCGGTCACTTGAGGATGAAATTGCATCCTCGGCCAAGGGGGTATATGCAATATGAGCTACGGTATTTGGTTAAGCTTCAACAACCAAACTGAGGGTTTTCAAATTCCGGTAAATCCTGAAGTGATTGAAATGTCAGATGGAGTGAATGGTCAGTCTTTTAACATTAGTAAGCTTGGGGAGATTAATGTTATTAAAGAGAAGAAGCTAACAGAGTATGCTTTCCAGAGTATATTCCCAAATCAACGCCTACCAATACTAGCAACGGAGCAATTATTAGCACCAAAAAACTATGTGCAGCTTATTGACAAGTGGATGGCTTCCGGTCAACCGATCCGCTTTATTTTTACTGGAGATAGCTTCGATGTTAACACGCATGCAAGTATCGAAAATTTTGACTGGCAAGAGGTTGCTGGAACTGGTGGAGATATTGAATACACGCTTGAACTTAAAAGGTATGAGTTCTATGCTGCGAAAGCAGTCAAGGTAAAAATTCAAGTGGCACAACCACCGAAAGTAAAGCAGCAGTCTAAAAAGCGAGCAGATACGAAGCCTTCTCCTAAGGTCTATAAATTGGTTGCAGGTGACAGCTTATGGAAAGTGGCTCGGAAATTTTTAGGTTCAGGAACGCGCTACCCTGAATTAGCTAGGCTGAACAATATAAAGAGCTCGGACTATCGCCGGCTGCCTATCGGGCTGCCAGTGAAGATTCCACCGAAGTAAGGTGATGGAATGGAGATACTTTTAGACAATCGAAACGGAAATGTATGGGACATTTCGGAAATCGTTACCGATGTTTCCTGGAAAACCGTTAGGATCGGTGCACCTGGCAGTCTTGAATTTACGCTAATTACAAATTCACTCAACCAGGACAAAGCATTTAAAATAGAAAACGGGAATATTGTTCGTGTGAAATTTAAAAACCACAACGTTTTTTTATGGGTTTGTATTCTCTGTCAACGGCGGGAAAGATGAGGATGTCCAAGTTAAGGCATATGATCAGATTCGTTATTTACAAGCATCTGATACATATGTCTTTTCAAATATGACCGCTTCGCAGGTGATTCGAAGGATAGCCGGTGATTTTGGTTTGAGGCTCGGGCGCATTGATAATACAGGATATCGCATTCCCACTATGGTCGAAGATGGAGAGAAGCTACTCGATATCGCTTGTAAGGCGTTAGATCTGACATTGATTAATTACAATCGAAACTACGTGATGTTTGATGACTTTGGCGCTCTGGCTGTTCGAAATACGGCTGAAATGGTCCTACAATTTATTATCGGAGATCAAAGCTTGTTGTATGACTATAATTACGAAAGGTCAATCGATGACAATACGTACAATCGCATTAAATTGGTCAGAGACAATAAAGATACTGGTAAACGAGATGTGTATATTGCTCAGGACAGTGCCAATATTTCCAAGTGGGGAACGCTACAGCTCTATGAAAAGGTTGATGAGAATCAGAATCCGGCACAGATCAGAGAGTTGCTCAACACGTTAATTACTTTGCGAAATAAAGAAACAGAGAAAATCACTCTGGAAGCCATTGGCGATATCCGAGTTCGAGCTGGCTGCTATGTTCCCGTGATTATTAAGGAATATGGCATCAATCAGCCTTTTCTTGTTGAAGAATGTACGCATAATTTTGACGGCAACGAGCACACGATGACGTTGGAGCTGAAGGTGGTGTGGAAATGAGCTTATTAAGCATTTTGAAAAAGGCGGGGGTGGATGCTGTCGATGCCAGTAAACCTGTGGCTGTACTATTCGGAACTGTCATACGGAATAGTCCGTTAGAGATAAACGTCGAGCAGCGATTTAATCTTACCCGAGAATTTTTAGTGTTGACTGCAAGTGTTCAATCAAAGGAAGTGACTCTTAACCTAAGCCATTCCCATAAGTACGAGGATGCGATTAGTGTGGACGATAATGAAACAGAGGAAAAGGAAACAGGTCAAGCACTTTCAAATATAAGTGTTCCAATTAGGGAGGGATTAAGTGTTGGAGATGCAGTAGTTCTCCTACGCGTTCAGGGTGGTCAACAATACGTTGTTTTAGATAAGGTGGTGGGATAAGTGTTGCCAGAAGAGAGCTTACTGAAAACGGTAGTCAATGAAGAAATAGAGCTCGTTATCATGGCAGCTCGATTTCAGGACAGGGCGAGTGACAAATAGAATTGATGAGCTAGATGCTGTTAAGCAAGCAGTATTTAAAATTCTGCAAACAGAGAGATATGAATATTTAATTTACACGTTCGATTACGGTAGTGAACTAAGGGGGTTGATTGGGGTAAACCCTCTTTTTGTTCGTTCTGAGTTAAACAGGCGGATCGAAGAAGCCTTGCTCCAAGATGACCGAATAATCGCAATTGAAAATACCCAAGTTACTATTGAAGAAGAACGCTTATTAGCTACGTTTACAGTAGTCACTGGGCTTGGTGAGTTTGAATACGAACAGGAGGTGACAAACGGTGTATGAAGATCAGACCTTTGAGAACATTTTAGAACGAATGCTCGATCGAGTGCCGGATACGATTGACAAACGAGAAGGAAGCATTATACATGATGCGCTCGCTCCCGCAGCGGCCGAATTAGCTCAAATGTATATTGAGTTAGAAGCTGGCTATGCTCTTTCTTTTGCCGATACAGCAGACAGTGATTTTCTTACTCGTCGTACAGCAGAGTTTGGAGTGAATCGGTTTCCTGCAACAAAAGCGCGGCGAGAAGGATTGTTCTACGGTACGGAGAATACACCGATGGATGTGCCGATAGAGAGCCGGTTCAGTATTAGTGATCTGAATTATATCGTGATTGAAAGGCTTGCCATTGGCCGCTTTTTATTAGAATGTGAGGCTACCGGTGAGATCGGAAATCAACAGTTCGGTACACTTCTTCCTATTACACACATTCCTAACTTAGTACGCGCTCAACTTGCTGAAGTTTTGGTCCCTGGACAAGATGAAGAATCAGACGAATCACTTAGGCAAAGGTATTACGAAATAGTCAATGAGCCTGCTTTTGGTGGGAACGTTTCTGATTATAAGCACAAAGTGAACGGTATTGACGGCGTTGGGGCGGTAAAGGTGTTTCCAGTATGGCGAGGGGGCGGTACAGTTAAGTGTACGCTCATTGCTTCAGATTGGAGCGAGCCTTCTCCTCAATTGGTAGAGGAAGTTCAAACGATTATCGATCCGAAAGTAAATAGCGGTCTAGGGTTGGGATCAGCTCCAATAGCGCATGAAGTAACAATTGAAGGAGTTTCTGGCGTTAGGATAAATATAGAAAGTGAAATCACAGTAAGTTCTAGTCTTTCAGTTTCTCAACTGCAAACTGAGATTGAGGCGGCTATTGAAACGTATTTATTAGAACAACGACAAGATTGGGCGAACCAAGAGCGAATAACGATTAGAACAGCGCAAGTCGTTGCACGCATTTTAACGGTCCATGGAGTTGAGGATGTAGGAGATACAAAGATAAACGGGCTAACTGAGAATTCAACTTTACAAGTAGCAGAGATTCCTATTCTCGATTCGGTGATTATTCATGGGTAGGATAAAAGAGTACTGGCCGTCTTACTATTACAAAATCTTAGATTTTTTAGAGCTAGATCAAACAGAAGAAGCTGAGCTCAGGTCACTCGAAAATGAAATTGAAAAACTGTTGGAAAACCAATTTGTTCTTACCTCAGATGAACTGGCTACTTTTCGTCGCGAGAGGATGCTGAACATACGCCCTGACCCACGTACTGAAACGTTGGAAAATCGAAAATTGAGAATTTTAAATCGATATCAAACAAAGCCACCCTTTTCAATTCAATACTTACAACAGCAGCTTGATTTTTTTATTAGGGAGAGGGCGTGCAGTTGCAACAACCAACATTGACGACTTTGTTCTCACCGTTACAACTAGTATTGACGATGCCTTTCTTTTTAAAGAAATGGAGCACACGATCCAAACGGTAAAGCCGGCGAATATGGTCTTTCAGCAAGAAACATCAGTACGAGATCGGATGGTTATAAAAGAAAGAGCCTTTAAACAAAATCTGACGAGGAAGACGAAATTATCAACTACGTGGAAGCTCGGAAGTACGCCATTTGCCATACGAGGAGAAGAGGTGAAGATATTTTGATAGAAAGATTATTTTTGAGTGACGTTTCTCAGTACGTAGATAACCGCATTCATAGCGTACGTTTGAATGGTACTTTTCGAATTACAAAATTTCATGTGAAGGAAGTCCAAGATACTACAGTATCAATGGAGTTCCTTGTTCCATTTGGAAGCGTTGGTACGATTGAGGAAATTGAATTGCTCGATCATAATGAGCAGTTGATAAGTTCAAACTCAGTAAATGTACCAATAACGTCAGATACGGTCATTTTACACGCTTTTGAAGTTAAGGAGGGATAGCATGAGTTACGAAAAGAAAACAGACTGGACTTTTGATGATACGCCTACTGAAAATGATGCTAACAGGTGGGAACAAGGGATTGCTGATGCGCATCATGGCTTGGACGAACATATCTCCGATAAAAGTAACCCGCATGATGTAACATCTAGACAAATAAATACTATTGAGCAGCTTCCAGCCGATTCGCCATTAAGCGAGTATCCTATTGGTGTTTCTGTGGCAAGAGCTGATACATCTGAAGGCTACCCAGTAAACGGTGTACTTACAACCATTAGGTCAGAGTCTGAGCAACGCACAGGCCAGACCTTGATACAAAGTGCATCATCACGTTCGAGTGTAATGTATTTTAGGGGTCATGGAGCTGATGGATGGTCAGAATGGGAGCAAGTAGAAACGACAGACGGAGCACAAGAAAAAGCGGATGCAGTTGACTCAAGGCAAGTGAATACTATTCGAAGAGATTCGATACCCGCTTCTGCGGAAGGCACTAGTTGGCCACAAGGCATAAGTGTGATGTACGTAGGGAATGGTGAACATTCAAATGGTTATCCATCCGATTGGGGAATACTTACGACATTTAAAGGGACAGGTGCTAACTCGACCGTTCAGTCCTTCCAAAGAATTACTTCGAATCACGCTGTGTATACAAGGTCGTGGAATAATAGCAGGTGGTCAGAATGGGGGCGATTAGCGACAAAAGAGGATGTTGATGCCGTAGATTCAAATCAAGTCAATGCATTGCGAGGTAATTCTCGAACTAATGAAAGTCAACCAACAGACTTTCCGCATGGTATCACTAATATGTATGTTAATCAGCAAGAAGTTCATGGATTTCCCGTTGAGAGAGCACATATAGTGACCTTTAGGCAAACGACAGATTATGGTTCCGCAGCGACACAAACGTGTTACGGGACTCATGATGACACTGGTCGTGTATGGTACAGAGGCTCAGCAAACGGTTACTTTCTAGACTGGGTAGAACTTGAGACAGCAACTGGTGCTCAAGCGAAAGCTGATGCTGTTAATAGTGAGCAAGTTAATTTAATCCCATTAAACACAAAAGATGTTAATGATGTATCATCTTCGTACCCACTTGGAATATCAACCACATATGTAAATCAAGCTGGGCAAAGTTGGCCAGAAACCTATGGTTTTATATTGACACAAAGAATGGGAACGGCTGCCGCTTCACAAATATTTCAAAACTTAAGTAGTACGAGACCAACAATATTTGTGAGGACTACAGAAGGAGGAGAATGGAGAGGTTGGCTGAACTCGAAACCACAGCAGGAGCACAGGCTAAAGCTGATGCTGTTGATTCAGAACAAACAACAGTTATCCCAAATAAGTCGAGCGATGCGCCACAGTCAGAATACCCCAGAGGAGTCACCACTTTTCAGGTTTCCTCTGCCGATTCAGGTTACCCCCAATCATTTGGACATGTACTTACTGTAAATAATGCCCATTCCAGAATGCGTCAGATGTTCTTCGCGCATACAAGCGAAAAGATCTGGACTAGGTATTGGTATATGGAGCGGGAGTGGAGTGACTGGGTAGAGCTTGAAACAACGGCAGGTACTCAAGCAAAAATAGATTCAATGACCAAAGCAGATATTGGGTTGGGGAATGTGCCAAACTATGGACTTGCAACTAATGCAGCGGCAATCGCAGGGACGAGCAATTCAGCACTTATGACCCTTTACGTACGAAGGCGGCGGTTGACGGTCGAATGGCTAATGAAAATGACGCTATTGCGGGAGTTAACACTGGGACGCTTATGAATCCTTGGGTAACTCGTCGTGTGATTGACCATTTATTTGGACAAGGTTTATGGCAGCCAATTACTCTTGTAAACGGCACTACTAATTATGGTGAGGTGCGAATTGCTAGAGTCGTTTTATTTGGAAATACAGTTTCTATTACGGGTACGGTTTATCCAGGTTTATCTTCAGGTGAAATTGGAGTCTTGGCTCAGCAATTTAGACCGCAACATGCGATTTATTATACTAATTATGCGAGTGGAGGAGGACAGGTAGCACTTTCAATTCAGCCAAGTGGGAATATTATATTGGAACGTATCGATGGCTCTAGGGGGGCGACGATCAATATTGCTACTACCTATCTAATCGGCGGGGGGTTTCCAAGCGGATGATTCAAATATTTAAAATAGACGAAAATGGATATTGGGTTCCAGCAGAAACAACTTTGATAAAGAAAATTTTTGATAATGATGGGAATGATATTACAACAATACCTGAAGGCTTTACCGATGTTCCCTTGACGGAAGGATTATTTAAAGCCCAATTTAAACACGATAAAGAAAAATGGGTCGAAGCAGCAACCTCGGAAGAGATCGAAGCGATTAGGAACCGGCCGCGTGAGAAGTCGCCAATTGAACTGTTGCAAGAAGAAAATGAGCTTTTGGGGCAGATGGCCACTGATAGTGAACTAGAATCGATGTCCCAGGGACAAATCATCACAGAACTCGAGCTGCAAAATATTGAGCAAGGGCAACAAATGACTGGTATGGAGCTAAGGCTACTAGAATTGGAGGCGAAATGAAATGTTTAAATCTCTTAAAGAACGTTATGAAAAGAACTGGTGCAGAAAGGACCAGCTTCAGCGCTTTGTGCAATTAGGTGCTATAACACCAGAACAGTATAAACAAATTACGGGAGAGCCACTCGAGGCAGAGTAGGCTTATTTATTTTGGGAGAAGTAAATTTTTAAAAACACGGGAAGATATACTTTTAGGTTGCTGCTCACATAGTAGGGGAGATTTGTTTTATAGCGAACGATGTAATAACAAAATGGTTGTCGGGAAAACCCCTAACCATGTTATTACAATGTCGGAGATAGAAGTCTTTGTGAGAAGTTTTAATCGGTTACGGGCAATAGAGTCCTTCGGGGCTCTTTTACTTTTGAAAGGAGGCCAGTTTATGGAAGAGATGATGCAATACTTTCTTACACAGGGGCCGTTTGCGGCATTGTTCGTCTGGCTTCTGTATTACAGTCAAAAAAGGAACAAGGATCGTGAAGACCAACTATATGAAACATTGAATGAATTTGCTTCACGTTACGACATCGTTATCAAAAGGTTAGATGAGATTCGTAACCGACTGCCGCCCAGATAGTTTTTTTAGAGGAAGGGGATAGTTATGTTTGAGGTTTATGATGTTGTTTTAATTCCACTTATTTTAGGGTTAGTTGAACTTTTTAAAAAGGCAGGTATCAATAAAAGATTTTTACCATTTATTGCAGTATTGCTCGGAATTATCATAGGTGTGGTTTATGTGGTGGAGCTTGATTTAAAACAAGGCATTTTAGTTGGAGTGATGCTCGGTTTATCGGCTAGCGGTTTGTACAGCGGAACAAAAAAATATGATTAAAAAGGTTGAACTAGAATGAGTAAATTAGTATGTATTGATCCAGGACACGCCAAAAATACTCCTGGGAAGCGGGCAGGCAACCCAGTTTTCTATGAGTATGCAGGGAATAGAAGGGTAGCTAGAAAGCTAGTACCCCTTCTTCAGGCAGCTGGTTTTAGAACCATGTATTCATGCAACTTGGACAGTCCGAACGATTTGAGCTTAGCAACACGAGCACAAGCGGCAAGAAGTGCCGGTGCTGATATTTTTGTTTCCATTCATACGAATGCTGTTAATAATAATTCTGTTCGAGGCACAGAGACGTTTATCCATAATAACAGTCAGGCAAGTCTAGCGATTGCTAACGCTGTGCAAGACTGCTTACTCGAAGAAATTGGCCAACGCAATCGTGGCGTAAAGCGTGCTAATTTCGGAGTGCTCCGGAACACATACCAGCATATGTTAGCAATCCTGACCGAGGCTGATTTCTTCACGAATCCAACCGCCCGTAAGTGGATGTTTCAAGACTCGTTCGACGTTGCCTATGCAAAAGCGGTGACACGAGGTATTTGCCATCATTTCGGGGTGAAGTATCCTCACGGTGCAAAAGCTCCATCAGCCCCATCAAAACCATCAAAGCCGATTGTTTCTGAGGATGTTGGAGCCGCTATCGTTCGTGTCAAGGCTAACGAGCTATGGGTATACGATAAACCGGCCTGGAATGCCCGAACCTTTACGGTGAAGAAGGATGAAGCATTTACTGTCATGCGTGAACTGACAGTCAACGGCTCGAAAATGTATGAGCTGAAGTCCGGACTATATATTACTGCCAATACGAAATACGTTGAATTGGATGGGCGAGTTACTTCAACAAATGGTCATTCAAATAACGAAGGCGGTCGTCAACCGATCCGACCTTACCCTGGACATCTTATCCGCCTTCAAAGTCCATATATGCGTGATAGAAATGGCACAACAGATATCCGGGCTGTTCAACGTGCAGTAGGTGCTAATCCGGATGGCATATACGGTCCAAAATCTGAAAACGCCGTAAGAGCCTACCAAAGAAGGCACAACCTCAAGGTTGATGGTATTGTCGGTCCTGAAACTTGGAATACAATGTTTTAATGCTAAGCCCGCTCTCTAACGAGGGTGGGCTAATAATTTTAGAGGAGTGGTGACTTGATGGCCAGCGATTATAACGGAATTCAGAAAGAAGTACGGTCAGAGGTGCTAAACGGAGAAGGGAGAGGGGAAGCTCGACATGAGTTAGGAAATAGCGGAAAGGGTGACAAGATGATTGATGAAAATGGCGTGTTTCGACCAGGTATCTACCAACGAAAGCTATGCGAACCGTTCTTCGGTGATGGTGACAGTCAAATCTTTCCTAATGCTGAGACTGCGCCACAGGGACTTGCTTATATTAACGTTAACGGGCAAGATAAAATTTTTATCCTTTCCCGGACGAGCGGTTCATCGTGGAGTAGTAATGAGCGTTCCAGAATTACGGAATTTAACTTGTCTGAGGATGGGAGAACTATTCAACACGTTGCCTTTTCACAAGAACTAACTTTAGGTCACCAAGGTCTCTCAGCATTAATAGAAGATGGTATATTATATCTTTTCTCTGGTGCTAATACTGGTTCTGGTGACAACTCTGTTAAAGGCTATACAAAAATAGAATGGCGGGGCTCTGAGACCTCTAATACCGACGTTACATCATATGAGTTGATGGGGCAGGCTGGAAGTGGTCATCCTCTTGCCGACCATAATCGGACGACCCCTTGTATATCCAAAGACGGAAAGTATATTGTCTTTTTGACTCAGGGGTTATGGGTCGGTAATTCCCGTTATTGTGTAGTTTATGACCGGAATGAGGTTGAGAGGCATCTAATCCGTTAAGCGTCATGCCTATTAATGTGTTTAAGACAGATTCACCGCGATACGATGATGCGAACATCGTCCAAGACGTTGCATGTGATGGGGATTATATCTTTATTTACCGGGGATACGTTCATCCTCTCGGTGCAAATGTCGTACACATATACAAGCTCAATGGCATTAACGTCGGATATTTTCGTGTTAATGCAGCTGTAGGTGACTATTCCCAAGATGAATTAATTGGGGGAAGCAGCCATCCGTCACAACTAGAGGCAGAAGGAATTGACATTCGTGACGGAAACTTAATAATCCTAAGCACCGATGTTTGGCGAGAAAACTGTCCGGTCGTGACTTATAACGACAAAAATTATGCTCATATCTCTAGTAGCGCAACAACCGGGGGAAGAACCCCTGATGCTTCTACGAGCTGGATGCCAACCACAGCATCTAGTACATCAGGCACATGGTCTAGTAGCGCAACATACCAAGTAGGTGACTACTCAAGGCGAGCAAAGGTTGTCCATGAGCTTCAGCAACAGATGGATAATACTGTACTTGACAGAGGGATTAATAATGGTCTAGTCCCCCGTGAATCTTCTGCTTCTCTCCATATTGCAGGAAGTGCGGTAGACATATCATTTCCGCATGGGGACGCATTCCAGATAATGCAGTATTCAGAGCTTGGGCAATTCTTCCGGAATGTTATGACTATCAACGGTATGAATATGTTCCGCTTTTACGACTTTCGAGATGGAGCCAACAACGACAATTATACCCAGATTAAAGTAGTAAGAACAGGCGGTAGAAGCTACACAGAATTCAGGGCGAAGACTGGATTTGACGGCGGTGGAATTAACCTGTATGGCGATGATGATTCGGGTGTTCCAGGGAATACAATTATTTATTCCGTTGGAGGAAATACAAACTATAACGTTCGAATTCAAGAAACGGGAGCTTTTCGTCCGGGTTCAGATTCTAGTCAAAATCTAGGTACAGGTGGTTATCGTTGGAATAATATCTACGGAGCATCGGGGATAGTCAGCACTTCCGACAGGGAGTTAAAGCAGGATATAGGAGAAGTGCCTGACAAAGTACTAGATGCGTGGGAGGATGTCCGTTTTGTGCAGTATCGCTTCAAAAGTGCTGTAACAGAAAAAGGTGCAAAAGCTCGGAAGCACTTTGGAGTTATCGCTCAAGACATTTATGAAACATTTGAAAGACACGGTTTGAATGCTTTTGAGTATGGGTTAATCGGCTATGACGAATGGGAGGCTCAGGAAGAAGTCAAAGATGAGGACGGTTCAATTGTTGTGGAAGAACGAGCAGCTGATAGAATTTGGTCTGTGAGATTTGACGAATGCCAGTTTTTAGAAATGGCGTTACAAAGACGCGAATTAGAAAGGTTAAAAGCTGCTAGATAGCAGTGGCTTCCATGGGGGTGGATTGTAGCTATTAAAGTTAATTGATAAGTCTTGACACTGGTTTGATGTCTTTTTAATAAAACTAAGGAGGAGTTAAACTTGAAATATCCTTATCATATGCTTCCATGTCCATTATCACATGAACAATTATCATCTCTAAATCAAAATTTTAGAGACATCGGGGCCGATATTGAAGGTTTGGATCAGAGGGAAACACAGAGCAACAAAATTGAGTCAGAAGCATTCGATAAAACTAATGCTTTGCAAGAGCAATTGAACACTCTGGTATTAGAGGGTAATAGCAGCGGTGAGGTGGAGCAGGCTAGGGCCAGCGACGTATACAATCGGATTTTTGGCGTATTGAAAGACAGACATGAATTTGCTGAACAAGATCTGATGGATCGTGGTGTTAATCCCCGTATGTTTGGTCTAGTAGGTGATGGAGAGACTGACGATACAATTGCTTTACAATCCGCTATTGATTTTGCTAGTCAATCTGGAGTCGGAAAAGTGGAGCTTCCGGGAGCGAGAATCAAGATCTCGAATGTGATCGACATTCCTAGCGACATCGCTATTGAGGGGCGCGGTCAAAGGACAGTAATTATAGCGGATGAGTTAGGGATTGTTTTTCGTGCCCAAGGATCATTAGGTCGAATGATTCCGTTAGCTGAAAATGTTACGAAAGCAGACCGCACAATCCAAACGACAGCTGAGCACGGACTCCAAAGAAACGATTTAGCTTATATTGTCTCTCAGCGCGATTGTTTATCGGATGATGCGGGTCAATTATGGAGGTTAGGGAATGCTACTCCAGCTGCCCAAGGGCTTTATTTTGCCGAATTTTTACGAATCAAGGAGGTGATTAGTGAAACAGCCGTTGAGTCGGCAACCGGATTAATCTTTCCCGTTTATCGGAAAGATAATAGTGCAGAAACATCCAGCAACGCCCGGGAATATTCAACTATACAAAAAGTAAACGCCGTGAAAAATGTTGTCTTGAAAAACTTTTCTGTAACGACCACCAGAGCATCGAGGGTAATTTCCTTTGTCTTTGCATACAACTGTCGAGCTGAAAACATTATATACAAAACTAAAAATGATGGTAATTTCATTAGCATTGACCGTTCTTTTTCAACCTTTGCGGAAAAATGCCGTGTCTTTTACGATCCGGAAATACAATGGGTTGAGCACCATATGAGGAACCCTTACAAGCTTATATCGGCTCAAAGCTGCGGTTTTCATCAATGCTATGGGGAAAATGCTACACAGACATTTGATTTAACTTATATGAGTCGCCAAGGAGAGCAAGGTTATGGCCCAACTGTTAATGGCTTTGTACATGATTGTGAAACAAAATCAGCGGATTATACTGGGGCAACTACTCACGGAGGAACCTACGAATGTTCAATCACCAAAAATCGTTTTCTTGAATGCAATGGAGATGGTGTGTATCTATACGAACAAGGAGAGCAGTTGTAATTGGAAACACCATCACGGGGTCCTATAGAAATCTTAGGGGATTTAGTGCTTATGGAATTGCAGCTTTTGAAGGTTGGGCAGTTGACTTGTTAATAAGGGATAATGTAGTATCGACATTTACCTTTGGTGTACGTGTCATTGACGGTGCCGAACCTGGTCAGCATTTTAAGTGGATCGGTGCGAATATATCTGATAATGTTATATCCAATATTAACACCGGAGTTTGGATAGGACGAGCTTCTGAAAATAAATTCTTATATTCGACAGGAGTTACCATAACGCGAAACACTTTCAGGAACTTTTATGGATCATCGGGTAAAGTTGTTAGGGTAAGTCCTTACGTAGCTGGAGTCTGGATTACAAACAATGTAGTTGATGGGACGGCTAGTATTGACTCTAATGGGGTCCCACAACGCTCGTCGGCAACAAACGGCTGTTTTTATTTCGAGGAAAACGCTGGCAATAATTCGGTCATTAAAGACAATCAGGTTTTAAATTTTGCCGGTTCACCTATTTGGATAGCTAATCCTTCTGAGAGCGATCTAGTTACAGTTGCGATTGGTCAAAATTTGATTAATAACTCAAGTACTACTTCTTTTAATATAGGTGAAAATGTAAGCATCCAACCGACAACAAATTACGGCTCCTTTCATCCGTTTCAAGATAATTTATACACTTTGGGGTGGTCTGGCCGGCGATGGAATAGGGTGTTTTCGGTTAATGGCGTGCAGGAAACTTCTGATATGGACAAAAAGCAAGATATTAAGGATGAGTGCCTGGGCTTAGACTTTGTTAATTCTTTACGGCCAGTCACATACAAGTTTAAAGATGGCAATGAGGTAAGACATGGAGTTGTGGCGCAAGATGTTCTCCGCTCACTGGAGAAATTTGACGGAAAAGGTATAGTGTTTCAAGATAGTACCCTGTCTATTGAGTATACACAGTTGATATCAATCCTAATAAAGTCTGTACAAGACCTTAGTGCAATGCTACAAAAGGAATCGGAAACGGAGAAGGTATAAGAAATATTAATTTTGAATATGTAAAAGACAATGGATAGGACGTAGACTCGCCTAAAACATCTGAAAATGATAAGAGATGATTAAATTCAGACAGAATGCTCTTCTGATATTAGGGAAAAGTCGAATAATCGAAAGGGCTATTGGCGAATTACCAGTAGCCCTATTCAGCGATAAGATAGGGTTGTAAAAAAAACAGTACAAACCTACAAAAAAAAGCACATACAGAGCTCGTTGAATTTCCCAAGTATGGACCTGTGCTTAGAGTGGGAAAGTTGTTAGAACAGTGTGGCATGTCTTCTATTTGATGACTGAATCATAAACAAATGAAGGTGAATGCTCGATTTCTACGAACCCTGAATCTATGGGGCTATTTTTAGAGGGGCATTTTATTCTGAACATATTGTGGATTTTATCACCGAGAAATGACTCTTGAGATATTACATCTTATGTAGGTATAGGTGTTTGTGGAATAGGCTATCAGTATGATCTAGTTATTTTATTGGCAAGAATTAAAAAAAAGTGAGCTTACTTTGCATTGGGGTAATTAATTGTGCGAACTCCTCGGACAGGGTGAAATACCGGGAGAGCGAATGGGGTTACTGTTTTGAGAGTCCGACTATTCTTCGTTAGAGGTAAGGAGGAACGCTAGGAATGATTTAGCCTAATTGCATGCTCACAGAAACGCATGATATGACAAACTTCTCTTATTTTAGGTACACTTTTAAATGGGAGAAGCGGCTATTGGATATTGTTAACTGTTATACAAATACAATCGGTCGTCACATTCGCTTGGCTTTGTATTGTTTTTATAGATCGTTTACGTCTGTAAGGCTATGTATAACGATAACACCTTTTTGTTTTTTTTATTGTCTTTTCGATTTAGCCAAATCCCTTTCAAACCAGCTTTTGCACTTCCAATTGCATCAGTTTCTAGTCTGTCGCCAATATAACAACTAGTTTCAGGAGTGACACCGGCTAGTCTACAGGCCTCAACAAATATACCTTGAGCTGGTTTAGGAATTCCTATTTCACTAGAAGTATAGATATTATTTTTAAAATACTGGTGTATCCCTGTTTTTTTTAGCTTCTCTACCTGCTGCTTAAAATCACCATTACTGATATTACCTAATCGATATCCTTTATGTTCTAGAAGTTCTAGACATTCAATCACATCATCGTATATACTCCATCGCTCACTATAACATTTAAAATAATCGTTGAAAATTTGATCAGCTTGATCAGCGTTTAACTCTTCAGTAAATAAATCTCTCATACGTTTTCTTCTTTGTTCCTGAAAGGACAATTTTTTTTCTAACGTACAGCGTAAAGTACTTATTCGAAATACTGCTCCACATCGTTAGAAATTCAGTTCTATTGTAACGGATATCATCTTTATATCGGTGAAAGAAATCAAGGCCGCCTAACTTTTCCGCTTGTTCATGATTCAGTAAAGTGCCATCTACATCAAAAAAATATCATTGTATCCCTACTTTCTGAACCAGTCATTTTGATTCAAAGCTACTATTCAAGGCCCATTATTCGGTTAAAACAAGTTTCTACTCACCCTAATTACAAATCTCGGTATGAATAGAAGAAAACGTCCGACATCTAGCAAGAAATCGCAAAGGAATAAACGCTTTTTTTTCTTTTTCAAAACAATCGCCTTCTTTAGCTGTAATATGAAATACAGGCAGGTGCTAAACCTTTAAGCTGCGCCTAAAACCTCTACCTATACTTTACACTACATTTTAAAAAAAATAGAGAACCTTGTGAACGAGCTTGACGACATGACTTTCGAGTCGGATGTTGGATAGAGAGGAGACGAGAAGGCATTCACGGCAGAATCGATTTAAATGGATATCGAAAAAAAAGAGAGGCGAAATGCAGCTTCGCCCCTCTCCATAATGTCATCTGATTTTCTGTCGGTCTAGATGTTTTAAAAACGATTGACCGTGCTGGGGCAGGCGTACATTGAAATAATCGGCGGCCGTTGCCCCGATATCTGCCAACGTTTCTCTCTCTCCAATGTACCGTCCAGTGAGTCCTTTTTTTGTAAATGAGCACTGGCACCCTCTCACGTGTGTGATTGCTATGTCCAATTGTTGGGTCGTTGCCATGATCGGCCATGACGATCAGTACATCTTCTGATGACAATAGAGCGATTGTCTCAGCGATTTTTTGATCGCTTAGTTCCAAACGATCGGCATAGCGTTCTACATCTTCGGCATGCCCTGCTAAATCAGTTTCTTGGATATTTAAACAAAAAAAAGCCTTTCTTGCTTGTTTTTAGTTCTCGGAGCAATTGGTTGAATAGAGTTAATGAATCGACTCCAGGGTACAGCTTTCCTTTTGTAGTTTGGACAATATCAGCTACCTTCCCAAGAAGAAAGACCGGGACGCCAGCTTCGTCTAAAATTGTTGGTACTTGAACATTAGGATCGACACCATATCCAAGATGAACGACTTGGTAACCATTGTTATATACTCCCGAATCGGGAGCATCCACGCCGGCAAACGTCCCATGCTTTACTTTTCGGGCAGCCAACAGGTCTTCCAGACGAATTTTTTTCTCCGCCAAACGCAATAACTCTAGAAACTTTAACGACTTCACGGACGGTCTTGCCAAGTTTTTTTTGCCTCTGAAAACGGCATGGCATCCAAGCATGCTGATACATTGTACACTTGTCCTAAATCGGTTTCTAAATTGTCGCCTACGGTTGCACATTCATTAACGACTAGAATAGCGGGACCGTCGCCATCGCTTACTTTGCGTACATGATAACCTGCTTGCATTAGGTGGCTGTGAACATCGTCAATCACATGGTTAAACGGTTCGTTTAATGGCTCTTTCGGTGTTGTTCCCATGATTTCTTGATGGCCAAGGAAAGAGTCGGCGCCATGATGCGCTAGGTTGGCAGTCCCAAATACGGCTTCAGACTTCCCGTTCTGCCCCCTGTGAATAGCGCCTATGAGCCCGAGCTTTTTAAGAGTAGGAATGCGGATATCTGGTTTTGCCTCGATAATATGCCTAGCTGTATTCGCACCAAGGTCTTGAGCCCGAACGATACTCACATCATCCATATAGCCAACACCGAAGCTGTCTAATACAATGACAATAAATCTTCATCTGTATCACCCTCTAATCTGTTTCCCCTGACTATCAAAGATACCAAGCAGTTTAGGAGCACCCGTTTGAATACCATCGACAACAGCAACGTGGCTCCGGGTTACAAAAATTTGCGTCCGGAACGCCATGACGACAGTAGCGCCAACAGGGAACGAGCCGTTTAATTCAAAGTGGTAATCGATACTAGGCATATCCGGCGTTCTTACTTTTGTGTATTCTTTGCCCTCTTCTTTTACGACGATAGCATTGGCCATTCCGGATCGGCGATAATATCCTCCTCCATAGCAATAGCTCTTATCTCCTATATGGTGAGCAATTTCGCTCACATACACATAAGCTGGTTTTTCCTCCAATTGTTCATATGCATGCATCGGTGTTGTACCAGTAAGTCCATGCCCAGGCTCTCCCTGGGTGCCTCCTGCTGCTACAATTTTTGCGATGGTCCGTGTACATGTAGCGGAAGGCATGTTCCATTCCAAGTTGTCAATCGCATAATCCTTTTTTAGCCTTGCTGCTGCCCGTTCCATCGTCTCCACGTTATGGGTCGCAACAATATCGTGTTGGTCCTTATCGTATAAAAAACAAGGAAAAGATGTTAGTCCTGCTATTTCAACATGGTCGAGTGAAAGCAGAGCAGGAATGGCTTCATCCAATTCTGAAAAAAGAAAGCCACCGTATTGGGAAGGGTAGAGGAAATCATTTTCGCCAATGACGCGAATTATCAGCTTTTGCTTAATTCCTTGCTGCTGGCAAGCCTCGTTGATTTCTCTAGCTTTCTCTACTGTGTACACCGTAATATACTCTGGCCTCATCGCCACAACTTTTGCAACTTGGTCGGAGGGAATCTGGACAAGATGGCCAACATGACCAATTTTAATTCCTGCGGCATGCATCGTTTCCGCTTCACGGACATCGACACAAACAACACCACCGAATCCAAGATTCATCAGCCTTTTGGCTACCAAAGGATTTCTCCCAATTTGCTTCAGCATAAAATATAACTTCATTCCATATTTTTTTGCTTCCATGATCATGCTGACTGCATTTTCCTCAATCGCGTTTAAATCGAGTACATACGTGTCAGGAGCGATATCACCTAGTTGCTTTAAGTGAATGGCTGCGTTAAGCAAAGAGGGGTTTCGTTTATTTATTTGAGATAAAAACACAGTCAACACCTACTTTAGACATTTGTTACCGCTTGTTTTAAAATCCGCAAAATTGTATTAACACCGCTTCGTAAAGGGTTTATGCGAATCATCGTTGTTTCAAATGCCGGATTGTACGCCCGAAAGGTTTCGGACACTCGGTAAAACATAGGAGAGAATTCATACTTAGACTCCGCTCCGACAGGGTGGGGAGCGGCACCGAACCGTTCCGCTTCAGCCAAAACGTCTTTTGCAATGGGCTTCTCAAATTCGACGAGCAGCACTTTTGACTGGGCATTTGCAACATATGCGTTTTTAACGCCTTGAATCTCCCCTTCATTAATGCGCTTTAGGAGCTCGTCGACGACTTGTGCTTCAATCGCTAAGGAGACGGTGCATAGACTAAGCCTCTTAGGACGTCCAATGCTTCATGCCCCTGAACTTGGAGCCCACCTGAATAATTGGTCTTCCGTATGTGCGCGATTCTTTCTTTTTCGCCAACGATACAACCGACGCTTCGGGTCCAAGTAGCTTAAAAGTGGAAAAACAGGACAGGTCTGCGCCGCATTCCACTCCAATGGCAGGAATTTTCATTACAGCGTAATTGTCATCTGTCACAATTGGCAGATCAGGACGGACGCTTTTTATTTTCCGAATGACATCGGCTAGAGCATAGCTGTCGTCTGGCTTCTGTCTTGTTACTTGAACAAGGACGGCAGTGGCATTCGTTTGGGCAAGAGTTGAATCGAGCTGGTCTATATCGTTAAAATTGGCGACATCTGTCATGAGCCCATCATTTCAAAAGTCGATAGCGTCGTCGGATAAACGGGTGCATCATGGACAAGGATGGAATCGCCTGGGCGGCAGACACTGTATAATGCGGAACGAATCGCCATTGTTCCCGCCCCTCTAACTAGCATGGCATCCTCTGTTTGAAAGAAATGGGCAATGGCTTGTTCTGCTTTTTGTGTCGTTAATGGTCTGCCGCCACTTCTGGCAACCCCCAGATCCCCCCGTGTTAAGATATCTTCGCCTGAAAAATAATAGGTTACAGCATCAACCATGGCAAATTGCCTTTGTATCGCTTCTTCCATCGTTAGGCTAGGGAGTGGATACGTAATCATTGCAAACACCTCCTATTGGTAGAACTGCATCGGATTATGGACAAGCATTCGCTGGATCGAGACTTCACCAATGCCGTTCTTACGAAGGAGCGGAATGAATGTATCTAACAAATAGGCATACCCAATTCCGCCATTCGCTTTTAAATGCGATTTCCTCGTAATGTCCATGGACAGACAAACGCGGTCGATCAGTCCACGCTTTTCAATTTCTTTAATCATCTCTGCTCTTGTTTGATCGGGCATATACGATTCTTTTCCGACCGTATCAAATTCAACGTAAAATCCCTGATTTAAAATGCGCAGTACATAATCGACATCTCCTGTTAAATCAAGGTGGCCGATAATCACCTTAGCAGGATCGACTTTTTGTTTTAAAAAGTAATCTGCTTGTTCTTGCCCAAGTGTGCCGAGTGATGTATGAGTACTGATGGGTGCCCCGGTTCCCTTATGAGCAATGACTGCTGCATCAAACACTTTACGTTCAGCATTAGTCCAAATACTTTCGCTTGTTGCAATTTCGCCAATAACACCCGCTTTAACAAGCGTCCCTTTAATTCCTTCTGTGAGCTCCCGTATCATCCGGCTTGCCAGTTCAGCAACACTTTTTTTGATACACCTGGGGCGGTAAGCACATCTCTTGATAATAACCTGTGGCATGGACAATATTAATGCCAGTAGCTTGTGCTACCTTTTCAACATATGGAATGTTCCTGCCCATGCCAGTATTAGTCACATCAATAATGTTACGGACGCCTCGCTCATAAAGGCCTCGGTATTCCGCGACGGTTAGTTCAAATGCATCAAGCCGGCAATCTTCGTTTTCTTTTACCTCTGATAAATCAATGGTCGTATGTTCATGAATATAGGTGATTCCTTCCACTAGCACGGGAAACACTCCTTATATTAGGTTAAGCAAACTGAGCACGTTAACGAGAATACCAAGAAGGATGACTGAGACTGGCCCAACAGCCAGATCGACAATCGGTTTTTTGGATGTTCGATTAAGCATATAAAACCCGATAATCCAAAAGTAACCAATCGTCGGTGCAATCATATTTGCGGCAACGGCGCTCCCAATGAGAAGAGCAATTTCGATAACACGGGTCATTGAACTTCTAATATGTTCGCCCATATCACGAATTCCGGGGAATTTGTCTAAGCCTTTTGTAATGACTGACAGTAGCATCACTTCAAGGAACATTACCAAACCGCCAGCAAAAAAAAGGCAAGAATTGGGTGTCCTGCAAGCAGGAGCCCGACTCCAAAAATAAGTGTAGTACCGGCCATTCCATATACACCAGTCACAATAGCAGTGGAGAACACTAGCGGTACAAATCCGATGGCCCGTGCAATCGTGGCAAGCGCGGCTTCGTTTACACTTCCTTGTGCCAACAATTGGTGTGGGAGGACATCGACTGCCATAATGAGTACACTCGAGGCAGAACTAATAAATGCCCCCATTAAAACAAGCCAGAACCAGTTCTTCCTTATTTTTTTTGACACGTTCTGAAAAAAACGCTTAGCAAGGCAGCGTTTGCTCCTGCACCATCACCTTTTTTTCTGCATGGCGAAAACGATCATAACAATCATTGACACCATCAAAGACATTCCCTCGGGAGAAAGAACAAAATCGTTCCCATTGCTCAACGTAAACGTGCCAAAGTTTGCAACGAGCAAGTAGGATAGAAATGTAATGGCGAAGGCGAGGACTCCTTTTTTAAATCCATGCTGATAAGCAACCGCAATGGCTGGAAAGACAGCAAATGCGACAAAAACTGGTCCTGCAATCTCTCCAAGTGAATCAAGGAAATTGACTGGAAGCATTGCGAATAAGTCTACAATAAATTGCAAGCCAAGCATAATCCCTACAGCATAAAGCGCGCCAATAATACCTGCAGTAATCGTTCCCCATCTTTTATCCGGCGTCCAAGTTCCAATAATGTCTGCAGCAAGTAAAATACTGTGTGCGACAATAATGGTCGTACCAATTGATATTGGAATGCCAAATCCGATGACCAGACCAAAGCTTAGCGCAAAACTAGTAGCGGCAAGCTCTTTTCTAGAAATTTTTCCTTCAATATATTCAGGCATAATCGGGCGCAATCCGTCATTAAATACAGCAATTCCTTTATTGGCTAGAATAGCCCCTAGTCCCCCGACGCAAGCAATAATAAAAAAAAGTCCAAGAATTGAGCAAGGTCCATCGTAGGTCCCTCCTTTTTCAAAATACATTATTTTGTATATTGGAAGATTATAATGTTTTTTTATTTTTGAAGTAGCGCTGGAATTAAAATAGGTAGTACTTGATCCTTGCTGTTTTTTTGTAAAGCCAAAAGCGGTCTTGCCATTTTTAACTTCTTGTTCAATTTGTTCCGCACTCATAATAGAGCTTGGTGAGGCGAGTGTTACCGATTGGCTTTTACCAACAATAGCAATTGGCATAGCAAGTGCTCCGCCTGATCCGGTTTCACAAGCGCCAATATAAAAATCTGCTTGTCCCGATTTCAGTGCCATCGCTGCGTCCAGATCTCCTTTTATTGTTAGTTCAACTTGATTTCCTGCAATTTTTTTTACTTCTTGCTCAATTTCTTGTTTTGCGAGTTGACCACCGATTACTATTTTAATCATGCAAAACCCTCCTATTTTTGATTAATCACATTGCATAAATGAAGAAGCATATACTGTTCTTCGGAAGGGGTAAAGGTGAGAGGGGAACTCTCACGTATCTCTTCCCACAAACGTTTAGACTCGCGATAGGCATCGTTTTCTTTAATTTGGCTAAATAGCTCTTCATTCATCGCCTCAACTGACTCCCCGCCGCTTTGTCTAGCCACAGCCATCGCCAAATGGGTCATTGCCGTATTTAAAACTTCATTATCTTCGTCAAGCTCGAATCGACCCCGTACGTGTTCAAAAGTGTGTAAGACAAATGTTTGCGTACTCTGGTTAATTTTCCCTGCTTCTTTTAAAATTATTAGTTTTTCCTTCAACGATCTGGCACCTCCCTTCTTAATAGTGGGGCATAATAATTTCGTCCACTACTTTTCGCTGCCATTGGATGACTGTCTCGCTTAAAATTGCTTGCTGCAAGAAATTTAGCATTCCTTCTTCTTCCGCACGAACGATGATAGCTGCTTCAGAAAACTCGCGAATAATTTCGCTATCTTCTAAGTCTCGAATCGCAACCGGGATCTCTTTTTCTCTGATTTCATCATAATTCCAAATTCCTGCATCAATATTATTAAGCGTGATCTGTTTGACAATTTGGTTATAAGGCATTTGCACAAATTCGACATTCTTTCCTTTACATACTTCTTTAGTTAAAATGCGCATATCGATCGATGAGGGATCTAATGCAACACGCATACCATCCTCAATGCTCTCTTTACTATGATCTGCGAGCAATAGGACGTGCTTTGTTACATAGGATCCTGGCCCAAAAGAGTGAGAGCGTTTTACCTGTAGCCCTTGATTCGCAGCCTTCTGTGCCGTAATTGCCGATGTGACAACAAAATCATAACGGTCCTGCAGAAGCAAGCGAATTCGAGTATCCCCTCCGCTAACGTAAGCGATATTTACATCAATACCGTAGTCCTCAGCTGCAGTATAAATGCCCGTTGCGAGTCCCTCGTACAAGCGACTGTAGGGGAGTGGCATCGCTCCTGTTAGTAGTCCAATTCCAGTACTTTCCCATAATAATTGATAGTTAATCGCTGTAATGTATGTCCCTAAATGCCCGCGAGATTCTGTTTGGATCGCATTCAGTTCTTTTAAGTAAGATAAAGCATTTTGAATGGTTCCTCTGGCGAAATTTGAATCCTGAGTATAATCGGTAATCGTAAGCAGTCGCTCTCCTTTTTTTTAAGAGAAAGAAACTTTTTTTTGCTAAATAAATGACCGCCAAACCTATTTCTGGTACGGTTTATCCATGGTCCCTCCTTCCAATATACATTATTTTGTATACTGTGTTATGAGTTTAGTATAACCTTGATTCTCCGTTCCTGCAAGCGTTTTATTTCCTGAGTGAGGAGGAAGTTGTAGCCAATTCACTTTTCCAATGCAGCCTTCGCGCGCGGCGAAATTTTTTTTCCGCAGGGGAATTTGCCAACCTTGATTAATTGAAATTATCGTCATGGAAGACTAACTTTTGGCGATGAAAGTTGTTTTAAAATAGCGTTTCTCAAAAAAAATAGACTAACAGCCAAAAGCTAGTCAATCTATAAATCATTATCTTCACCGTTCGCTATAAAGTGAACCTATTTAGGTAGCTAGGGTGAACGGGCGCATGAGTCTTACTTTATACTACGTTCGCCAAAACTCATTCAATTTCAGTAGATCGATTCTTTTCATTGCTTTTCATATGCTCTATATGAGACGACCCCCACTTATATAAAGCTTCTATAATAGGCAGCAAGCTTCTTCCATAATCGGTCATTAAATACTCCACTTTAGGCGGCACTTGTGGATATACGATCCTTTGGATAATATCCTGTTCTTCTAATTCACGCAATTGATTGGTCAGCATTTTTTGGGTGATAGTAGGAATTAACCTTTTTAATTCGCTGAAACGCTTCGTTCCTCCGTATAATAAGTGAAATAAAATGACTGGTTTCCATTTTCCAGAAATAATTTGCATCGTTTTTTTCAGTTTCTACACATTGCTTTGGATATTTCTTCATTAATACCTCTCAGATGATTGAATTTTATAAATGCCTATTTCAAAAATAAATGCGAAGATCATTAGCCGACATACACAGAATTGTTTGCTATTTTAAATGGCCATTGT
>BAXO01000043.1 GCA_001310555.1 Bacillus sp. JCM 19058 | reverse complement strand
ATATACATATCAAATTCGCTATCTTCATCTCTAGCAAACTAAACAGGCAAAACATCAATAGGCTTTACCGGTTCGCCACATTTCCAACTCCAATTGCTTTTATCTCTTAAATTCATAAATTTTTGGATTCAAATGACTTCCTCCGATAATAACTAATGAATCCATGTTTCCGACCAGTAGGCTTTCATGAAATCCAGCAACCGTTCCAAGACCTCAACCCCGTGCCCCTCGGCTTCTTTGGCAAACCGAAGCAGTTCTGCCGCCCGGTTGGCAACTGTCGGGTCGTCAGGCTGCCCTCCTTGCGGAAACGGGAACAACTCTCGCATCTCAATCAAGCTGCTGCCGACTTTGAATAATGCGCAGCCGACTCTGCAGCCATTTTTCGTACTGTGCGCTCGATGACATTTTCACCATTCCAACGAATCACCAACTCACGCAGATATTGCGCTGCAAATTCGCGGGCATCGCTAATAACCGCGATATTATATGCGTTGCCGAACGGGTCAGCTTTTCTTCGCTGCATACAGGAGATCCAGGCATCATATCCAGCAAGACCGATCCTATAATCCCCTGCAAAAATGTGCTGCCATTCTCTTCCACGTGCATGATCTACGATCATGTCGAGCGCCATCCGAAGCGTTTCATATTTGGAATGTGGAAGACTTTCGCTTATTGTTGTAACCCAGAGCATATTTCGGTTCTCGACGAAATCCGAATACGATAAAGTGCCCACTTTCGATCCATCCTTGACGTGAAACAGCTGCTTTTCATCATCATAACCGTAAATAAGTCCAAACTCTGGATTGAACAGGTCACAGCTAATGGCTGGAATTCCTTTGTCGATTGACTGCTGAATCAGGGCCAACACTTTCTCCACTTTTTCCGGCGTAAACGGCTTTTCCGTGTCCGAGAGGGAGCTGATGAACCCTAGATTGCATAGATTTCGCCTGATCACATATCCGCCGGGAAACATAGTCGGACCTGCGACATCGATATGATCAGGATCAATATTGATGCGGAAAGCGTGCCCGGTGATCCCCATCACATCCACTAAAGAATAATGCTTCTTGTCGGTGTAGACGACTGAGGCATGGATCGCGGTCGCGGCACTCGTCATAGTCTTTGACCAATCTTTTTGTTTTAGGCTGCTGTTTTCGCTCATTACAATCCTCCGTTTCTTAAATCTGTGGGCTCTGCAAAATATTAATCCGTTTCTGCCCCAACTCAGCACGCTGCCGCACATACATCTGGATCGTGACACGTATGCGTTCCTTCTGCACTTTGGTCCTTGAACGAGAAAGTAAATTGTAAACATTTGCCCTCGTAGTATCGAAAAGCTGAGCAATCTCTTCAGGGGAAAGCTCACGAAAGAAATGTGCTTCAAAGATCTGCCGCTCGCGCCTGCTGAGGCAATTTAATAAAGAACTAAGCTGCTCCATTAATTCCTTGCGAAGTATGCCTTTGATGGGGTCGCTGCCTTGTTGCGCTTCCTCTGCAGCGGAACGGGCCATTCGGAACAGGATCCGGTCGATATCCCCCCAATCCATGGAATCTGAATCCCCGTCGTACCCCGATTCGGAATTGCCGCTTTGCGAGTTGAACCCGGCAAACGGCTGTTCCTTGGCAAAAGGACCACCGCGGCGAAGCTTCATATACGCTTGATTGCGGACGATTGTCTGCAACCATGGGAGAAATCGGCCGGCATCCGTTAAGGTGCCAAGGTGTAGAAATGCTCGAATGAGCGCATCTTGCACGATGTCTTCTGCAAGGTAAACATCGCGGGCGATCGTATTCGCCCAACCGTAAGCCTGTGCCCTATGCGTGCGTATCAGCTCGTTGAATGCCTCCTGGTCGCCGTTCCGAGCGCGTTCTACAAGCTTTCGGTCTGCCTCCTGTCGAGTTGCACCAACAGTTATGGCTATTCGGCCCAATCCAATGTTGTGTTTTGTCTTAAACTTGAGCAAGCACTGCACCCCCTTATCTACATATTTATCTGATGCCAATGGAAGCTCAGATCTATCAAATTACGAAAAAAAATGTGACGACGTATTCCAGTTGATCATAAACATGAAATTATTTGCCACAAGGTAAGCTACCATAGCGATTAGGTATGTGTACCCAATTTCTATAGTATATTTCTATAAACACCTACATTTACCTTTTTAAAACATCTCGATTATGCTATATCCCTCACTTCAACAGAAGACGGCAGCCGACCAAATGATCATCTCGCGATGGATAACAACAAAGGCAGTCGAGAATTTGCCGATCCGATTTGTCCCACTATGCGCCCCAACGATAAGCTGGTGAAAGTTGAAGCGGGCTGAGGTTCGTTTATCCAGGTGGCGCTTCCAACCAAAGAGGATTGAAACGATGAGTTAAAGGCGATGCACAAACGACAAACGACCAGATAGAAAAAGAAGCAGAGCATGAACGTAAGCTTCGGATAAATTTCTTCTGTCATCTGCATCAGCATATAGTATAGGTCTATGTATTTTTTAGTGAGTGTAATCGTTTGTAGGTTATACGCGTAATGGGCCTAGAGCAGTTCATCCGAGCTGCCTGATCCGATCAAATATGATCTTGATCAAATGTTTCGGGTTGCATTTCCGCTCCGCCATCCTTGGAAACATTTTGTATAAGTTTTAACTATAAACTTAAATAAATTTAATATATTAGCATTATAATAGAAATTGAGAAAGAAAATTCTTAAACCGATGTTCCGCTGTTTTCTAAGCTCGGTTGTAAAATCAATTTACAACAGAATAAGAAGAGGAGTGATGAGTATTATGGTAACACGTCCAGCCGCGTTAATGATTTCGCTCGTATTCTTACTCTTGCTAACCCCTGCTAAGACAAATGCGGATTTGCTCCCCGCCGCCAAGCCGTCACAGATGCCCTTAGAGATTTATGGTGGGGCATGGCCAACTAGCCACGTACAAGGCTTTGCCATCGATATGAAGAAGAAGCATATGTACTTCTCCTTCACGCAGATGTTGGTCAAGACTGACTTCCAGGGCAATGTGATCGGTACCGTGACAGGGATCACCGGTCATCTTGGTGATATTGATTTCAACTCAAGGGGCGGTGGGGTCTACGGATCGTTAGAGTACAAGGATGAAGAGGCATTTTACATCGCCATCTTCGACGGAGACAAGATTACCAGAGAAGGGATGGACGCTGAAGCTGATGGCGTCATGACTACTGTCTATCTCAATGAAGTCGTCGACGACTTCATTGCCGATATGGACGGTGACGGCAAATTCGACGGGGATACTGCGGACACGCTGGATCATCGATACGGTACCAGCGGTATCGACGGGATTTCGTTCGGACCAGCATTCGGTAGGAAAAATGGGCCGCAAAAGTTGATGGTTGCCTACGGGATCTATTCCAACATCGAGCGTGAGGACAACGACCACCAGGTGATCTTGCAGTACGACTTTAGAAACTGGAAGAAGTATGAGAGGCCGCTCACCCAAAGCGACCCGCACACCAGCGGACCGGCCAATCCGGAAGCTAAATACTTTGTCTACACCGGAAATACCACCTACGGAGTTCAAAACCTTGAATACGATGCATATACTGGTAACTGGTTCATGGCGGTGTATGAAGGACAAAAGGAGGAGTTCCCCAACTACTCTTTGTTTATCATCGACGGATCCAAGGCACCGGTGAAAGGTGAGATTCGGGGTCAGGCCAAACCCGAGGAAGGGCTGTTGCTCTCACTCTTGGAGGATGGTCTATATGACGAGGAAACCGGTATTTACGGCTGGGAGTTCTCGGGCTTACCGCGCCCGGCGACCGCCCCCCAATACGGATTGGAGTCTTTGGGCAACGGGTACTACTATGTCTCTCATGCCGGAACAGTTAGTGAAGACGGCATAAACAAATCAACCGGTACCGCCGTGCTGTACAAGTGGACCGGCGAGACTCCTAAACCGTTTGAGCAAGTTCAATAAGCACAACGAGAACGGCCTAGGTTATCACCCCTTTCAGCTGACCTTGTCCAGGTTGAAAAAAATGCAAGGCAGGCAGCAGCCAATGCAGCCACGTTAAATTGGAAGCTGACCCGCGAAAAATTCGATAGCCTTAGCCAAACCGAGAAAGCACTAATGTAACATGCCAAATATATTCATTAGCCTAAAGGGAACGCCACCCCGGCGTTCCCTTTGTAATGATACAAGATATTTTGTTTGATGATATTCGACAGTTTCCTCGTCCAAGTAGCTCAGGTTTTCGCCGACGATCTCGCCCGTCCAAAATCCGGTTTCGGACTCCTTATGTAAGTCCAGATCAGTCAGGGTTTTTGCGATGGTTCATTCCAAAACTTTTCGTGCCACAGCCCATGATAAAAGTCATCATGGCGTAAGAATCTTTGGAAGTATGTAGCCTTTCTGATGCTATCTTCATTTCCTCATACTCATCTCGTTCCAGAATCCCTTTCTCAAATAAGCCTTTAAATCGCTGGATGTTAAATTGCTTTTTAAATCCCTCGACGCCCTGAATATCACTGTGCTGCAACGTTGCATCTATGTCAACGTCAATAAAACCAGCCTCCTTCAAAAGCCGGGGGAGGGTCCTTCCAAGATAGCGATTCCCACCTTTTGATGCTTGCAGATCGGCAAATTTCTTAAGAATCGTGTGTAAAGACTCGACCATGGGATGAATGGCTCCGAAAATACCATCATCGATGTCGATGATTACAAATTTTCCGCCCGGCTTTAGCACACGAAAGATTTCCTTTGCAGCTTCAACGGATGATACAAATGCAAAAATAATAATCTCGCAACAGCGAAATCGTATGTATTATCAGGAAGGCCTGTATCGTAAATTGATGCTTGAACAAACCGCAATCTCGATTCAGGGACATCGGTCAGAATTAATCTTGCCTTCTCCTGAAGTGTGCTGTCTATTTCAAGTGCTGTGACACGACTTCGAGGTAAATTGGACACCAGTTGCTCAGTATAGTAACCAGGACCACTTCCTAATTCCAAAACCTCCATTCCGTCCTCTAAGCCAAGCCATTTTAAATTACGAAATTCTTTATCCCAGCCCATTAAAGCCTGCGCTTTTAAACGATCAACTTCGTTTTCAACCCCTAAGTTTGCATTTTGAATACTATATGTCGAGTTTCTTTCCTGCACACAACCACCCACCTCTCTCAGTTTGATCAACGAAAAAATAGAGATTTTTATTGATATAGAATTTCAGCTCAGCCTATTGTACAGCCGCCGTATTATCCTAACTTTTCTCGTCAGTTTTTTATTATAAAGGTACGGAAACGATTCGCAGATTTCAAAATCTAATCGTAATACTCATTACCTCTTCTTTAAGTATTCTGCTAAATTTGGTGTTTGCTTATATTTGATGGCCGCAACTTTATCTTTGCGAATAATGGCTTCTTCTAAGTCAATTTTATGAATACTTGCTATAGCAATTGTATAGTGAATAATATCTGCTAGCTCATCTTCTAGAGAAAATGAGTTCTTTTTGGTTTTACGCCCTTCAAGCTGATTGAGTACTTCGGCTGTTTCACCCACTTCTTCGACAAGCTTCATAAACAAGTCTGTCGAGCTCACTTTCCTATCATACTTCAATGATAAATACTCCTTTAAATTATTGATTGTTAATTGAGCCATTCTTATTTTCTCACCCTTTTGATCATGGATTTAATATGAACATATTAAATAAAACCCAGTGATTTGAAAAAGTCTTTTAGTTTGAAGTTTGTTTCGTGAAAATACTTGTTCTCATGCCTGCCATAGTGGAAAAAACCATGTTCCATACCCGGATAACTGACGAAGGTAATATCATTGCCCTGCTTGACCATAAGATTTAGCTTTAAATTCTTATTTTGGCTTTCGTACTCACTCATCAGTACCCTCCTTCATCGCTTTTCCAGCTGTCACCTCTCCAGCTTTCCAACTCTTGAAACTCGTCGGGCCTAAGCTTTGGGCCATTCAAATTGAGCACCGCTCTGCAATGCTACATCAATCCCCTTTCACTAGTGTTTTTGTATGCGCTTTCCTTTTTTGAGCCATCAAGATAAAATTTGCTGGACTAGTCTGCTATAAACGAATCACACTGTCTATTCACACACATGTACCCAAATTTTTTTAATTTCCGTTTCCTTATCTCCCTACATCTATGTTTCTATTTAATGGGTAGCTTATTGAACGTGGAAGTCGACTATAATCGCCGCATGATCGGATGGAAAACGTACAGAATGCGTATCAATCTTCCTTGCAAACCGTGGGTGAAGCTTTGTGCCGAGAAGATAGATAAAATCAATACGATCAGCAATATAATCGTCTAACTCCGTAACTGGCCAAGTAATGGCTGGATCAGCAACTGGATCAGGATGAAGCTCACGATACGTATCCTTATACCCTGCTTCGGCTAATGCAAGAGACTCTGGAAAGGGAAATACATACCCGTTATGTCGCGATTGAGTTGCTTCGATCCAATCTAAGTGGGAACCACTGTTGAAATCTCCACACAAGAGAAGTGGCTCTTGCTCTGATTTTACAGCTAATGGCTCTAGTTCTTTGATAATTTCTACTAGTTCATTTAGCCGTTTCTGCTCTCCTTCGAGCAGCTGCGATTGGCTAAGATTGTCATTCCGATGCAGCTCTCTCGCATAATCACTTAAATAATGCAACCAGATAGAAAATACATTCACATATTGTTTGTTATTCAACCGAATCCGCGCTCCGCCACAGTGGAAAGTTGATAGTATGGATATGTCTCTGTAATTGGATAGCGACTTAAAATGGATAAATTCGAGCTTCTTAAGTAGAAATAATATCCAAGAGCATCTGCAATGTTTGGCCCGGATCCATACGTCTCCTGCATCATAATCACATCTGCACCACTATCTTTTATGACGTCAATCACGCGCTGTACACCAATCTCAGCACCCATTTCACGCCCACCATTCCATATATTGAAAGTCATCACCTTTAGGTTTTGAAGCTGCTTTTCTAGTATTGGCTCAAGGTGATGATGTTGAGAAAAGCGCTTACCAATCGCCTCAGCTGTAAGTGCTCGATCATCTATCCATACCTCATCAATCAACCCTGGAAAGTATTCACAATCGTTATCATTTTTCATTTGTCCACCAATCCAAAGCACTTCGGCTAGATTCCAGCTTTGGTTTGGCTTTAAGGAAACACTGTAGATCCCTACATTCAATCCATCGTAATACAGACGAATTTCCTGTTGTTCATTAGAGTAGGTAAAGGTAAGAAAATGCCACTGCCCATCACGAATGGATTGTCGAATAGCTGTGGCTCATAAGAAATAGGATCCTTTTCAGTTACTTGCCAATACCACGCACCACTAGCCTGAACTCCTATCTTCCATCCATCCTTACAATCATCAATATCATGTGTAGCTCCGATCAAATCAAATGAGTAATTCCCATAATCGCTCAGTAAATCGCCCTTCACCCATACACTAACAGTAAAGTCACCTATATGATCCTCTAAAGGATTCTTTTGAGAAGTGGCTTTTCGTATTGAAGCATTAGCGCTCAGATCAAGGGCATAACCACTTTTCCCTTTTACTCTTCTTGCCTTTGCATGCGAGTATGTTATCCGCCAGCGTGGCTTTTCATCTACAGATCCTTCAACTTCAATTTGACGCTCCATGATATCTCTCCCTGTCGCTCGAAGGTCTTTCAACCGTAATCTGGAAATTCACTTTGAATAGTTCCATATAACTTTTGACGCTACCTATTATTTTTCTCTTTTACTCTATCAAACCGTCCGTAAAAGCGCCAGATAAACCATATTGGACATAAACAAAAAGATTGATCGTTATTTTAAATGACAACGAAATGTCGATTGAGTTAAACGACCCGAAGAAGGTGCTACTGGTGCATGGGTACAGGCTAATTCGATAGTCTCAAGGCTTTCATTTTGTCTGCATCCAATTTGCTCAGTACCTCAGACATATATTCCTCAACTTTTTTGTCAACAAGTGATGAAGAAAATTGTGGCTTCTCATCTATTCTATTTGCAAGCTTTTCTATCTCAGACAGGGTTGCTTGCTTAAAACCTGTCGATAATATTGAAACGAATTCGAATGCTTTCTTTTGTACAAGCTCATCTTCCGGAGATCGTCCTTCTTGATAAAACTGTTTCATATCGACGAATATCCGGATGATCTTTTTCTCCAATTCAATCCTTTCTTCGTCTGATTCTTCCTCCATATACAACTTCTCAATGAGAGATTTAGATACGTGATCAGACATCCACTTTTTTTAATTCGCTTTCAGAATGAATAGAATAAATCAAAGCAAGAAGAAGGTCTCGATCGGCTTGCTGTTTTTGATTTTCTTCAATCACCGCTTTTACGTGGCGAATGGTCTTTAATATTCGTTCTAAATGTTTCATTTTCGATTCTAGAAATTTAGTCTGCATATCTAATGAACTCAACAGGTCTTCCCCGGACTTATTAAGATAGTCCGCAATATCATCCAACGAGTAATCCAGATATTTCATAGCTAATATATTTTGCAGTTGCATCAGATCTCTTTCTGTGTAGAAACGGTATCCGTATTCATTTCGTTTTGTGGGCTTCAGTAAGTTCTTTTTATCGTAATGACGAAGTGCTCGTTCTGTTACCCCTGTTAGAGCAGCAAATTGGCCAATACTGTACATCTCCTCCACATCGCTCACTCCTCAGTGTAGTTTTCTTTATAAAAGTATACTTCTTTACGTTACGTCAAGGGCAAAACTTTTTTTGAAAATGAGGCTTGCGTTTAACATAAGGTTAACCTTTATGCTCTTGGTATAGATACTTGAATGATATGTTTCATTGAAAGGGCTGAGGAAAAGACATTGGAGAGGATACGTTTACTGGATATATTAAGAGGGCTTGCTATTATCGGAACGTTCGGCGTGAATATCTGGTTCTTCAGTTTGAGTGATGCATCTTCATCACAAGAAAGTTTCGGTTATTTCACTTCTTTGGATGATTTTGTCCAGCGGGTTTTGATGTTTTTATTTAATGGGAAATTTCTCGGTCTGCTGACGATTTTGTTTGGAGCCGGGATTGAACTTAAGCGGAAAAGGAACTTGGAGTCAAATCGGAAGTGGCTTGGGCTGTATATTAGGAGCTGTATACTCCTGTTTATGGACGGCCTGCTTCATTACCTCTTCGTCTTTCAGGCGGACATTCTGATGAGTTATGCGTTAACAGCCATGATTGTAGCTATTATTCTTGAGAAAGGAGGTAAAGCTGCAAAGTGGATCGGGTGGATAATGGGAACCTTGCATGGGGCGGCCGTTTTACTAATAAGCACTGTATTCGCCGTTCTGATTAGATTGGAAGAAATCCAAGATATGATGATAAGAGTGTTCCAGCGAATGAGTAGAGAAACAACGGAACTCTTTTTGTATGGAAGTTATCAGGAACAAGTATTCTATCGAATCAGTCATTTTTTTCGAATTACGAATGGAAGCCATTACGATCATTCCTTTTAACATTTGTTTATTTTTACTTGGTGCCTGGCTTGTCCGAAATGGCTATTTTGCACCGACGGAATCCGGAAGATTGAAACGGATGAAGCTGTTAAAGTGGGGGATGGGATTGGGACTTCCTTTAAATGCAATTGTGCTTACTCCTTTTGCCGATTTTATGATCATAGCGGATCGTTACTTGTTCGCACCTATTCTGTCATTAGGTTACATTGGTTTGATTTCTTTTCTTCTAGTAAGATTCAATGATTCTTTTTTTATGCATGCACTAGAAAAAGTAGGAAAAGTCGCATTAAGCTGTTACATCTTACAAAATATTATCGCTTCCATTCTATTTTACGGATGGGGTTTCGGCATAGGCTTTTATAGTAATACCTGGGTCGTCTTGGCGGTATGGTTGCTGATTTCAACACTATTAATCTTCTTTTCTTTCGCTTGGCTTCGCTACTTCAAACAAGGTCCGTTTGAGTATATTTGGAGAAGCAGTACCAACTTTAAATTTAAATAAATTGAACTTATTGAGAGGATGGATAAAAATTGAATCGATATCTAGAAAAAATCACTGGGATTATTGGAATCGTATGCTTTATTGTCATTGCAGGTCTAATGCTTTTGTTTAATGCTTTGATCACCAATGATAATTTCCAGGAAATCATGGGCGAGGAAATAAAGAACGAGGAGATCAATGAACAATTTACCGAGGAAGAGCTTTCAGGTTTCTTTGAACAGATGGAGGATGCTAATTATACTCTCGACGCTGCCCTGCTCGCTGTCTTAGCTTTGGCGGGAGTTGCGGCTTTAATCCTTCTAAAGAAAAAAGCAATTTTGTCTGCTTTGCTATTTTTAGGGAGTGCTATTGTTGCAACAGCACTATTTTGGTCGATGATTTTACCCCTTGTCCCTGCAATACTTTATTTGATTTCAGCAAGTAGTATCCTCGTAAAGCATCGTTCAAAGGGGGATCATAGGGCTACGCTTTAACGACACTGTAGCAATCCCTTCTAATCATGATGGAGTATGCAGTTCGAATTCCTTAAACGGTAAATCGTGACAGCTGAAGAGCTGGTTCTAAATAGGAATGGGCAGCTAGAGTACACACAATAAGTGTAAACTCCAGCTGCCCAATTGTATCCCAAAATGCAAATGACACGTTTCAAAAGTGGAAGACGCTCAAACGTTTTTGATGTTCTACCACGTTTTATGCTTCATCCCATTTCAAAATGATATGATCCCTTCCTCCAAGCGTTGGAAGTTGGGAATAGTCCCTATAACGGTATTAATATCGCTTCAGGATTGTCATTGTTTTTTTGCCCGCACCAAATCATATGATGTGTTGCAAGCCGCCCGGCACTTTCAAGCGGGTTGAATTCCGGCTTGAGTCACGCTCGTCCTACTCTGCAAACAAATGATTCCCAATAGTGATCACAGGCTCCCGCGTGAAAATGAAAGGGGACGTAGCGGTTTTCGGGTTATAGTAATATGTAGACCCATACGATGGATCCAGCCTAACCTTGCATCCTTTACAGCCTGATATGCATATTGATTGGGAGGAAGATCATATTGTCCATCAGAAACTGCTGTGAAAGCATTTCTTTGAAAAATAACATCGCTTATATTTGTTGGAAATTCCGAATCCCTGACCCGGTTGAAGATCACGGCAGCTACTGCTACTTGACCCTCATACGACTCTCCTCTTGCCTCGCCATGGACTACCCTTGCCATCATTTCGACATTCTTCAGCGCCTGTTGGGTTTCTGGTCCGACAATCCCGTCAATTGCCAAATTAAAATCCTGTTGAAACTCTCGGGCAGCTCCTTGCGTCAAAGGTCCGTAATAACCGGTCGGCTGCGTATGCAAATACCCTAACTGATTTAAAGTATATTGAATTTCTTCGACTCGCTCGCCTGTACTACCGTACACCAGTAAGGCTGCTTTTACCTTTTGAATATCGAAAGGATTAAGAAAGAAAAGGATCGACGCCATTCCGATTATAGCTATGATTTGTTTCATAATCATTCTCCCTCCAAAATCGAGCTTAGATGATTTCTGTACGCTAACAAACTATTACTAGAATTCTATATATCCTCATTTACTGCTTCGCTCTGAATTCCTCCATTTCCTTCTTGTATCATTTTTAAGGAAAAAATTGTACTTCCAATATAGCATGCATTCCAAAAATAAAACGAATATATAGAATACTCGTTTTTTATTAATGCTATGTTGAACTTTTTCACAAAACTTTTGCGTATTTTAAAATCTCTGATGGTTGGTGTTCGAAACGCTTCATTAGGCATATTATACTAGACATGCTTTTGATAATCGCACCTTCCATCAATTCTTCATCCTCTGCCGACTGTCGTTGAACTAATCTGGGATGTACAGGCAGCGATTTTCTATCTATCTATTTGCTCCAACTCCATTTTTGGGGTATTGCCCGGGAATCGGGGATTTTCGTACGACTTTTTCTACAGAGCGTGACATTTCATTTTTAGGGGAATTTAATAGATTATACAACATGATTTCAATTTGAAAGCGTTATAAACTTTGATGAGATACTATAGCTTTCATAACAATACACGACTTGTCGATCAATTTTTAGCTTAACGTCGAGATCTTTTTCAGACTGAATTTGATTGACGTCGTTTCATCAAGTTCATCCCTCTTCGTTCACAATTTGCTCTGTCCGATTCGCTTTACTAAACAACAAATTCTGGAGTTGTTCTTCATTCACAACTAAATCTCCTAAAGTGTGCTCATCTAAAACTGCTAGCATAGCTTCTAGTGCAAGGTTTAGTATTTGGCTTAATGTGCAGACCGGTGAGAGAATACAATAACCATCCTCTTTAAAACAATCAGTAATTTCTAAATTTTCAATTGAACGAACGAGCTGACCGATCGAGATATTGCCTGGCTCTATTGCCAGTTGAATTCCTCCATTTCTTCCTTGAACCGTTTTAACAAAACCTTTTCTACTAAGAGTTAAAAGAACTTTCTTTAAGTGATTAATCGAAACTCCATAAGCATTAGATATTTCTCTTAACGTTGCAAGTTCTCCCTTTGGCAAAACTGCCAAATACATTAACATGCGTAAGGAATAATCTGTGTATGCTGTAAGCTGCATTGCTAATCACCCACTAAACGCTTTTTTAGTTTAAAGCTCTAAAGTTAGAAAAGAAAAAACCGCCCCATTTTTGCAACCCCTGCCCTCCCATTCTAAAGTAAAATACTTACATTATTTATATAATATATCATGTAATGTAAAAATGATAAACGTATACCTCGGATACCTCGTTGTTACCAATTATAACGTTTATTCTCATTAATAGTCATTTCACTTGTCTTAATCAGGGTTTCAATCAAAAATCTTTTTAAAATGCAAATAAAAAGGATTAAAATCATTCCAAATAGTAATTTTATGGATATTAAAATTAATTTTGGATTATTTCTATGAGATACAAACTATTTTTTTGAATATATTAAGTAATGGCATACTAAAACAGATATTTCTTCTAGTTCTTATTTATGGATATTTAAAGCCTTCATATTTTAAGGTATGTAAATTACCCGTTTTTTTCGTATAACCGTTTTGATATGGTGTAATTACAGCATGACATCAGTCCCATTTATAACAGTCATTCAAATGTCAGAAAATTAACATATTAATTCGCGCGCTATCCTGATACTTATGATAACGCGCTCCCCACCTACTGATAAACATGCAACCCACCTTCGTTTTCAAATGGAAGTGTTTATCACTAATCTCGATCAAGGCAACTATTCATATCAGGAATGGCTTCAGTCTGACAGCAAGCACCCAGATATTAAGCGTCCCCATTTCCGTAACCGTAGGTTCGCCACCGAATCCCTGTCTAGCAAATCCGCTCGTCGAATTACAGTAATAAAACTCTCCAAACCGCACAAGCTCAAAAAAAATCAAGGGAGTGACATGTAATGGCTAAAGCGTTTTCTGCAAACATAGAAGAGATGTGTATTAAATGGTATCAATGCATTGAGAATAGAGATCTTATGAATGCTATTCTATTAAAAGTGGAGATCGAACAACTATTAAAACAAACGAAAGTGAATAAAAAAAAGTCATCTCGTTTTATGGTGTTATCGATTATAAATTCTTGAAGCTAAAGCAGAGAGCACAAACATTGCTTAAACAAGATCAAGAAAAAGAAGATAATGCGACAAGCCTTGAAATGGAACGGTTGCTCAGATACTTCAGTAATTTAATCAATGGTCAAATACACGAAAAGAAGCAATGCTATCTTTCGGCCATTCTCTTTTATCAATTAGCTGAACAAGATTTGATTCATATTACGGATGGCGCTGAAAGAGCAGAATTTTTCAAGCAGATGGTAAACATCTATCAATCGCTAGGCCAATCGGAAGATGCAAGAAACTATCAAGAAAAATACGAAAATGAATTACTTGGGAACATTGATTTGTAAGTTTGGCTTTGTCTGAATACGCGAATTAACATACCGTTTTTTTTTCAATTACTTGCTTCTTACCTTTTATTATGATTATTTGCACCAATTTGAATTGGATAACTGAGAAAAAGAGAGCCCTGCGCCATGAATTATGCTCGAGCCATTCACGCCTTACATTAAAAAAACAAGTATTGCCAGCGCAACTTAGCCAACGGAAAAGACAGCGAATCGAATGGCGTAACAAGGTTCACAGAAAAAAGCAAGACTACTACACATCTATTGTAATCTTGCTTGCCCCTCTGTATCCTAGTACATGTTTCTAATCTTAGTAGAGGTAGAGATTTTTGAGCGCTTTAAGTATAGTTGGATATTGCTAGTTAGTCTGCAGAAACTCTCTTACACATTTGAGATACGACTGATTTTCCTCGAGGTGAGGGGAGTGACCACTATTTTCATAAATTACCAATTGCGCATTCGGTACGTGTTCAGCTATCGTTTCCGAGCAAACAACCGGTGTAATCCAGTCATGTCTACCGACGGTTACTAGCATAGGTACCCGAATGGAAGAGAGCTTATCGACAATATTATAATTCGGCTTATTGTAACGAAATGCATCATTATGCGTTTCATAACGATAATAAATTTCATCCATCCGCTTTTGAACTGCTTCCGCGTTAAACTCAACTGTATAAAGTGGTTGAAGTGCAGTAAAAACTCTTTTCAGTTCTTCGTTTGAATTGACTTGGCCGTCAAAGAGGCGCAGAATCTCATCCTCAGTCACACCGCTCAAATTAGCTTCTAACGCTTGATTTACAGATAATTCATCAAATTGATTGCTTGCTGCTGTATCCCTCAATATGACATGTGTGACCGATTCGGGATAGCGAATAGCATATTCGAGGGATAGAAAACCTCCGTACGAGCCGCCGAGAATTTTAATTGCAGGTAGCTCAAGCTTTCGGCAAGCTCTTCAATGTCTGCAGTCCACTGTTCGTGCGTAAATGGACGGTTTCCCTCAGAACGACCAGATCCCCTCATATCGATAAAAACGAGCTGATACGTGTCACCAAGCTCAGAAAAGGCTTTAATATCTCCTCTGCAATCACCTAATCCTGGTGCACCATGAATAAAGAAAATGGTTTCTCCGTCCTGGTTGCCGTGCACCTCATAATAAAGCTTATTGCCGTTTATTTGTGCCTCCATATCAGACTCTCCTCTTTACTTTGTATTTTTCGGATCTAGAGCATCGCGTAATCCATCGCCTAAGAAGTTATACGCCAATACGATTAAAGTGATCGCAATTCCTGGTAGCACGCCAAGAATAGGGGCTGTCCAAATATATTGCTGTGAATTTTGCAGCATATTTCCCCATGTTGGAGTAGGAGGCTGGATGCCCAGTCCCAAATAACTGATTGCACTTTCTGTTAAGATAGCCATCGCAATGCAAAGCGTCGCTGAGACGATAATCGATGGTACAATTTGTGGCAGAATATAGTGTGTTAGAATTCGTGATGCCTTCGCTCCTGAAGCTTTCGCGGCTTCAACAAATTCATATTCCTTCCACTTCAATGTTTCTCCATACACGACACGAGCAATTTCCATCCAACTAGTTAATGCAATCACGATAATGACCATAATCGGACTTTTTCCAAGAACGGTCAGAGCTACAAGTACTAAGAAGAAGTTAGGAATTGCCATCATTGCTTCTGTTATACGCATTAATACTGACTCTATTACCTTACCAAAAAAACCGGCACACGCTCCGACGAGCACACCGATAAAAATTGAGCAAACCATCGCTGCTAGCCCGACAGTAAGCGTCACACGTCCACCGTGCAGAAGTCGCGCAAGCACATCCCTACCCAATTCGTCCGTTCCGAAAGGTGCATCCAAGACCAGCTGGCTAGGGCTCCTGAACCGGTTAGTTCCTCTGGCTGGTATGGCCAGAACAGAGGCATAGCAAAGACAATGATGTGAACGACCGCAATAAAACAAAACGAAAAAAACGCTACTTTATTTTGATAAAGTCGCCATACCACGTTCGACTTTGACGTAACAGTGCTTGCTTCAATAGAAGACTGACTGAGTGGACTTGAATTTTCCATTCGTGTTCACCTCCGCTCTTCCCTTCTTGTCACTATCTAAATATTTTTCACTCTTGGATCGACCTTCGAATAGACCAGATCCACAAGTAGATTGCTGAGAACGACAATTACTGTAATAACTAGAGTCACGCCCATGACGAGCGGATAGTCACGACTCTGTGCGGCTTCAATGATCAATGTCCCGATCCCTGGCCAACCAAATATAGCTTCAGTAATCACTGCACCGCTTAAAAGGCGGGGAATGAGCACACCGATAATCGTAATAACCGGAATTAGTGCGTTGCGTAGCGCATGAACGTAAATCACAATCGATTCTTTTGCCCCTTTAGCCCGAACCGTACGAATATAGTTTTGCGAGACTACCTCAAGCATCGAGGAGCGTGTAAAACGGACAATATTAGGTAGTACCGTTGTCGATAAAATGAGTACCGGCATAATAAGATGCACGATCCAGTTCATTAAATCAAAATCGGCTCCACGTGCGCCTACTCCGGACGAAGGCAACCATCCTAATTGAATCGAGAAAAGCAGAATAAGCATGAGGCCAGCCAGAAAGCCGGAACAGATAAGCCAATAACGCTCACAAAGTTAATAAAATAGTCTCTTGCTGTTCCTCGCTTAATTGCTGAAATGACACCGAGGACAATCCCGACGCTAACAGCAAGAATGATTGTGAACAAACTGAGCTCCAGCGTGTAAGGAAGTCGATTTAGCACTCGTTCAATCACGGGCTCACTCGTTGAGAACGAAATACCCAAATCCCCTTTTATCGCATTCCCAACCCAGTCAATGTATCGAACTAGAATTGGCTGATCGAGATTGAAGCGTTCGACCATTGCCTGCCTCTCTGCTTCTGTCGCGTCCATACGCATGACACCAGATGGTCCACCAGGAGCTAGATTAATTAAAAAGAACGTAATTAATGTCACAATCAATAACAGAATTAGGCTCTGCCCCAATCGATTCGCAATGAATCGCAGCATATACTCCCCTCCTTCCAGTAAGGATTGAATAATAGATCTCCATAGATATATATTTTTTTGACGGAAGGGCGACCAATGAATGAGAATAACCTATATTCTCAGGTCAGCCACCCCTTCCCGCCTTATTGCTCTGAGTCTGTTAACTAACCAATTACTCGGCTTCCTATCACTTATTGCTCTAGGTACCATTCGTTAATATAATGTAGGGCGTCTCCGAATGCCAGATCTGGTACGCCCTTCAGCTGTTCGATCTGTACCTGAGCTTCCTGTGGGTACCACAAAAACAAGTACGGTTGCTCTTCAGCCATTAGCTGCTGCGCTTCCGTGTATATCTGTTTGCGTTCTTCAATATCGCTAGTTCTAGCCCCTTCTTCAAGTAACCGATCCATCTCTTCATTTTTATAGCCTGGAATGTTGTTTCCCGTTCCTGCTGTTGAAGAATGAATGTATGATAATAGATCTGGGTCAGTTGGGTACCTCCACCAGTTCAAGCTCATTTCATAGTCACGGTTAATCACGACTTTTTCAATCATCGAATTCCATTCCATCGTTTCCAACTTCACGTCAAAGCCGACCTGATTTAAATATTGCTGGATAAGCTGGGCGATAGGCTCTAAATCCCCTTGAATTCCGATCTCAAAATTAATGGTGAACGGCTTTCCATCCTTTTCAATGATCCCGTCACCGTCTGTGTCCTCCCAGCCAGCTTCAGCTAAGAGCTGCTTCGCTTTCTCAGGATTATACTCAAAGTGTGCCACATCATCGGTATAATACTCTTGTAATGCCGGAGCAACTCCCGCATCCGCTACCGTTCCGTATCCTTGCAATACCGTATCGATAATGTTCTCACGATCAATCGCATGAAGCATCGCTTGACGGATACGTTTGTCCTGGAATTGCTCATGTTCCTGATTCAATGAAATCCAGAAGAAGCGTGTCGTTTCACGCGGATATACGTTTACGCCATCCTGCTTCTCAATGCGCTCAATTGAAGCTGTATCCTCCAATGCGAAAATCGAAAGTTCCTTACTAAGCAGCTGAGCAACATGAGTATTGGCATCTGCAAGCACTTTATATTCAACCTCATCCAAGTAAGGGCCGTCACCGAAATAATCTTCATTCTTTTCAAGCACGACATTTTGCCCGGAAGTATAACTTTTCAATTTAAACGGACCCGTTCCTACCGGCTCTTTTTTTGTTAAAATCACTGAATTCCCATGGATCCTGGCCATTGAAAAGGTGCTCAGGCAAAATTTCAGTGTTAAAGCTTAAATAAGCGGGTAAAGCAGCAACCGGGTTTTCCATTTTAAAAACGACCGTATAATCGTCCTTTGCCACAACTTCCTTCACTTCACTGAAAAATGATGAGCTGTTAGCCCCTAGGCTTTCATCTAAAACAATTTCATTAAACGTATAAACCACATCGTCGGCATTAAAGGCTTCACCGTCGTGCCAAAGTACATCCTCTCGTAGATGAAAGGTCCATTCAAGTTCGTCTTCGGAACTTTCCCATTCTTCCGCGAGATTCGGTACAGGGATTAAATCCTTACCGGGCTTTGTTAAACCGGAAAAAGCACGCGATTAATCACATTCGACTCGGCGTAGGCACTCGGGTGCCATGGGTTAAATGTCGGATCTGCAACGATAGGAATCGAGATTTTTCCACCTTCTTTTGGTTCAGTTCCGGCAATTTCCTCGTCTTGTCCAGCTGGTGCTTCCTCACTATTTTCTCCATAGGCACAAGCGGCAAGCAGTACTGCTACCATAAACGCCATCAAGACCATAATAGTTTTTTTTCTTATCCATGATCCCACCATCCTTACATATTCATGCTGGCATCGGGGATAGAGCCCCGCGCCTGCTTTTTATTTTTATGGCTAAGCCCCCCCGCCCTAAGCAGTGCAGCAGATGGCAGGGGTGGTCAATCAAGTAGGGAAGCTCCCTACGGGTTCACTTTGCCCACGTTTCTTTCAGTACACGGAAAATGTTCTGACCAACAACCTTACGAATGTCCTCTCGACTGTAACCGTGCTTGACGAGCCACCTTACTATGTTCGGAAAGCATTCAGCAGGGTTTTCAAGCCCTTTAACGTACTCTACTTTTTTCAAGTTACTCGCCTGGGCGCTTTTTATCGACAGCTTTCCAGCTAGCAAATCGTGTATTTTCACATGGTCACCAAAGAGTGTGTCTGGTCCAAACGCTACATGGTCAATACCGACCAAATTTGCCGTATACTCGAAATGCTCCATAAATGACTCAATATTGTGCTCTGGATGATTTTGAGTTATCGTCGAATGCGGTGCTGCTTCAATGGCAATGACTCCGCCTCTGCTTGCGCAAGCCTTTAACACTTCGTCAGGCTTCATGCGGTTTGTATTCCATAAAGCTCTAGCTCCAGCATGATTGATCGTAACGGGCTTTTCACTCGTTTCAATCGTGTCTAGAGAGGTTTTGTCACCAGAGTGAGAAATATCAACGGTAATGCCCAATTTGTTCATTCGACGCACGGCCTCTTTCCCGAAAACCGTCAAACCAGCGTCATTCGGCTCTCGCAGCCCCGAACCAAGTGCATTCGCTTCAGAATAAACAACACCCATCGTGCGAATACCGAATCCGTAAAGTATATCAAGGCGATCGAGCTCATTTTCAATCATCGAACACGATTCCAAGGCACCGACAAAAGCAATCTTTCCTTCCTTTTTGGCACGGTACAAATCTTCAATCCGCTCCGCTTTAATGACCATATCCTGATGAGCAATATCGCTGTAACGAATACCGATATCGTGGATAACGTCCGACCATTTCCACCCTGCTTGCGAAGTAATCATCGCGGTGCCATCCATGAAGTTTTCAAAAATAACATCAAGTCCTGATGTACTTAAAGCTTCATAGCCTGTCCAGTCTCTTCCTTGCCTGCGAAACTCATAAAATTCCGATAAATCATCCGGAGTGACAAATGTATGTTCATGCATAGAGACAATGTACTCTTCCTTCAAAATTTGTTGCGCGATTTCTTCCTGCTCATCTGTTACCGGATAATCATACGGCTCTACACGATCATTCTCTTTTGAGAGCTTGTACTCTTTAAAATCAACCCCAGACTCAAGATATTGAAAGGACTTGTACCCGTCATAGTTTTTCTTATTGGCAATTTCTTTTTTGCTTCGCATGCAATACACTCCTATTTCTAAATTATTTTTTTTATGTTACGACTGAGTAGCCAGCCGATCTTGCAATCGTTCATTTTTTCCGAGTGGGAAATGGCAGGCGGTCGTATGGCCTGGACGTATTTCCTTCATTTCGGGAACCTCACTTGCACATCGTTCTGTTGCTAATGGACACCGTGTACGAAAACGACAGCCGGAAGGTGGTGAAGCTGGTGAGGGTAATTCTCCTCTTAAAATAATCCGGTCCTTTTTCTTCCGCGGATTCGCTTCTGGAACAGTGGACAATAATGCTGCCGTATACGGATGTGCCGGGCTGTTAAATAGCTGATCCGTCTCAGCCATCTCAACAAGTTTGCCTAAGTACATCACACCCACTCTATCAGAGATATGACGAACAACATTCAAACCATGAGCAATGAATAGCATCGTTAACCCAAGGTCTTGCTTTAGTTTCATTAACAGATTAATAATTTGAGATTGAACCGAAACATCAAGGGCGGACACCGGTTCATCAGCAACAATAAAGCTCGGCTCCAAAGCCAGTGCTCTTGCAATCCCAACCCGCTGCCTCTGCCCGCCAGAAAATTCGTGAGGATAGCTATTCATACGAGAAGGATCGAGCCCTACGAGCTCAAGCATTCTCTCGATTTTATCCTTTCTTTCCTTTCCATTGGACAATCTATGAATATCGTACATTTCTCCAATTGCTTGCCCAATTGTAAAGCGAGGGTTCAATGAACCGAAGGGATCCTGATAAACGAGCTGCATTTCCTTACGAAGCTTCCTCATATCACCGCTTCTCAGTGTTAAAATATTCCTGTTTTTAAAAAAAACCTCACCTGATGTAGGTTCTTGCAAACGTAGAATGGCCCGTCCTAATGTCGATTTCCCACAACCAGATTCACCGACAAGACCTAATGTTTCCCCTTGATAAATCGTAAAGGATACTCCATCAACGGCTCTCACAACCTTTTTCTTTTTAAAGCTGCCGGTCCTAATGGGAAAATGTTTCTCAACACCGACTACATCGAGCAGCGCTTCTTTCTCTTCCTTCACCTTTCCTCACCTCCAGCGACCTTCTCCGTATGCCAACATGCAACCTGGCGTCCGTTTATATTTTCCAATGGAGGCTCCTGAGTAAAGCAAGTCTCATCAGCAAATTGACACCGTGGAGCAAAGCGACAGCCTTTTGGTACTTGATGCAAACTAGGGATCGTCCCTTTAATAGACTTTAATGGAACGCCTCTTTCACCATCGAGTGCAGGAACGGATTCGAGCAGACCTTTTGTATACGGATGGTACGGCTTATCAAAAATATCATCCGTTTTTGCAATTTCCATCACTTTCCCCGCATACATAATCACCATCCGGGCTGCCATCTCTGCTGCCACGCCAATATCATGTGTAATTAGCATAATCGACATTTTTTTTCTGCTCACGTATTTCTTTAAGTAGCTCCAGTATTTGTGCCTCAATGGTGACATCCAATGCTGTTGTCGGCTCATCCGCAATGAGCAGCTCGGGTTCACAAGCAAGAGCTATGGCAATCATGACACGCTGTCTCATCCCTCCGGATAGCTCGTGCGGATACTGCTTTAGCCTGACAGCAGGCTCAGGAATGCCAACTTGCCGAAGCAATTCCTCCGCTTTTGCGAGTGCTTCCTTTTTTGAAATCGGATAGTGAAAGCGTATCGCTTCTGTAATTTGTCTGCCAATCGTAAAAACGGGGTTGAGGGCGGTTAGTGGCTCCTGAAAAATCATTGAGATTTGAGAACCACGAATCTTCCGTATCTCTTCGGCACTCTTTTCCGCCAAATTCTCATTTCTAAAAATAATCGAGCCTTCCATGATTTCTCCGTTTTCAAATTCAACTAGCCTCATGACACTTAGCGATGTTACGCTTTTTCCACTGCCTGATTCGCCTACAATACAGATTGTTTCTCCTTCCTCGATATGGAAGGACACACCATCAACAGCTCTAACGGTACCATTTTTTTCCCCGGTATCCCGTGACAAGATTTTTCACTTCAAGTATATGACTCAACGTATGTCCCCCCTTTTATGTACCTTTGCAGCTATGAATCAATGAATCTTGAAATCGTAGGAATAGCGCTTCGCCCTAGAAACGATTGAATTTCTAATTGGTACTTCTGAAGAATCTGAACCTTTTTCGCTGCCTCTTCCTCGGAAAAACGATAAACCGGCCCAGCGATAGATAGAGAGCCTAATATTTTTTCGTTTTCAGTAAAAATAGGAATAGCAACCGCCGCAACATCCTCAAAGGTTTCTCCGGCAGTATAGGCCCAGCCCTGCTTACGAATATGACTTAAAAACTCATACATTTGATCCGTAGACAGAGCACGTTCAGGTTGCTGCAACACAGCATGTTGAACGATTTTCTTTTGACGTTCAGAAGGTAAGTACGCCAATATCGACTTATGGCTTGCGCGACATAGAGCGGGCTCCTCCGCCCTACCGACTCAGCAAAACGGACCTTTTGACTGCTCTCGACAATTTTCAGAAAGACGCCGTGATCATTATCCAAAACAGTAAATACACTGCTCTCATTTGTTTCATGCGTAATTCGTTTCATGATGATATCGAGCTTTGATGACAGCTGATACCGTTCATCTACAAGCTCACTTAGCTGGACGATCCCTAGCCCAAGTTCGTATTTCTGAGATTCTGGGTGACGAAACAAATAGCCCCGCTCTTCAAAAGTAGTAAGAATACGATGTACAACCGTATGATTTAATCCCATCGCTCTTGCCAGCTCTCTTAAGCCCCAGCTTGGGGTTTCGTTCGTGAACATTTCTAAAACATCAAGTGCTTTGTGCACGGTTTTAGAACTCATAGAAACACCTCTGCATCGAATAGGTTCTAATATAGAACCACTGTTCTATATTTTATTAAACTTTATTTTACATTGCTTTGTATGATTGTCAACTCTTTTTTTTGATTTATCCGACAATTAATCGAATTATTGGGTGGTGTTTATTACCTATCATGTTTTTTTTAGGAAAAATTGAGCAAGAAAACCCTAGCTGCATTTCTCAAATATGGATATAATTTGCTTTGTGATTAGTAAAAAAATGGGGAAGGTATTGTCCGTTTTTGATTATATTGAAATAGTGTTTTTTCAGTCTATTTGTTAAGGGATGTGTTTGAGACGAGGAGAGAGTCTGTTTCAACATAGGGAAGTATGTGGGAATTTAACCTTAGACGGTAGAACATCTTGACTATGATGCTTAAAGCTGGGAGGCTTAGACCTAGAGAAAACCATGATAAGAATAAGCCAATTTCGTCATATATTTTCTCCTTGAGTTAACGCCTCCCTTTGTTATATTTTGTTAAGATATTAGTAGGAACAATTTTTTATTTGACAATATATTCATAATAATTTGAATATAAAATGCGCATTTCTTGCTTTACTACTATACTTCAGCTCAGCCAATCCGCTTTTTACTTCTTTTCTTCCACCAGACGATTACTCCAATCCCGATCATTGCCCCCACGACATCGATGATAACGTCCTCAACCATTCCTTTTCGATCCGGATGAAAATATTGCCTGATCTCATCAAAAACGGCATAGCTACTCGCAAACAAGAGTGTGAATACAACCGCTCTACGCAAGGGCTGAAAAAAAACGTCAGCAGGTAGCTACCAAATAATCCAATTAGCATAAAAACAAAAAGGTGAGTACCTTTACGAAGAAAAAAACTCAACAAACCCTGAGACCCCTGAAGCCTCTATACTCACCGGCTCATCACCATACATAAACGAAATCCGAGCTAAAAAGGTATTTTCTAGCCATGCAATGGGTAGCTGTCCTAACGTCGGCCTCAGATCTTGATTTGAATAGGGCTGTGAGGTCGAATAAAAAACAAGGACAAGAAGAGTCATCAAAAACTGCTGAAAGACAGATTTTTAAATTGTTAGAAATACCTATCACCTGTTTCATTAGAGTTACTAGCTTTTCTTTGTAAGTGATATTTTTCATCGATTTTATTTTACTAGAAGTAACCTTCTTGTGTCCATTTTTCCCGCCTTAGATTTATTGTTGTTGTCATTCTTTCAAAGCTCTTGCTCCTAAACGAAATTCATCACATAAATCAGGTATGGCATGAGTTTGAAGTCGCTCTCGATCGTTCACCGGGGGAAAGGCTGGTCGTCCCCTACTTATCTCTTCAACTCACGCCTTTTCATCGTTAGGCTCCTGACTGGTTTTTACAGGAACTCATCCTAAGGTCCAATTGGACAGACATAAATAGACTAACGAAAGACTGATACGATCAATTTTATTGATCATTTACTTTCCCACAAGATTCCTCAAATCCTGTTTTTTTATGTAAAGCAAATGCTATCCCCGCAAGGAACATAATCAATATTGGGTAGTTCCATCCATTAAGCGTTTCAACTTGAAGACCAATGATAAAAGAAAAGATGATATATTGCCTCCCTAGAACACTGAATCTTCTATCCTCGAGCTTTGAAAAACAATAATAAATAAATCCATACATAAGCACATTAATCGCAGTACCAAATAAACCATAATTAAAGACAGCATAAAGATAATCATTGTCCAAAACAGTCATAGATCCGGCTCCAAACCCAAAGATCCATGACAACCCGTCCAATCGTTGTAACGCGTTCTCCCACATGAACACCCGATATTCAAAAGAGTTTATACTCAATAGGGAATCTTCATTTCGAAAAATTCGAGTCAGTTCATTTAAATAAGGTAAATGTTCACCGTATCTCAATAAAATCATGTAACTTAATAACGTGCTAAGTCCTAATAACGATAAATACACCGGAACTTTGACCAAAAAGAATACCGTGTCTTTTTTTACTTTTTAATATATTGACGACGAAAAATGCAGCAGGGAATAAAATTAGCAATGAACGAGATCCTGCAAAAACGACTAATATGAATCCAATGATTACGAAAAACCACTTTTTGATTTTCTTCTCTTCGAAGAGAAACACGATAATAGACATTTGCAGCACTATCCACGCAAAAATATTCGGGTTTGCTAAAGTGCCAGTAATCCTAACAATCTGTCCCAATGCTCTCGTTTTTTTTCCTGTGAATAGACAAAATCTGTTAATGACAAGCCAAACAGCTGCATTGCTCCTATTATGACTTGACATCCAATGATAATATATGCAAATTTTAGCAACCCTTGATAAATTGTATTCTCATTCTTTTTTTTCTGAGACAATATAGCCAAAACTTAGAACGATTAGGAAAAGAAACGGTTTCGCAATATGAAAGAAAGAGTTTACAGATGCATTACCCCAATTCACTAAAATTGATAGAGCGATCGCTAATGCATACGAATATAAAAGCACACTAAGCATCATTGTTCTTCTATCAATAAAGCTTTTCTTAAAATAAACTAAACAAATGCATAAGCAAAAAAAACCGAGCGCCGCATAAGTTAAGTAGTGTGCACCGGTGAACCCGGGGCGCGGCATTAAAACAAACAAAACCGGAAATAAAACGATTAGTCTGTTCGTAAGATTGGCGGAAGGTGAAATCCGTAACATAAATATACTCCCTCATAATATGTAGTATCTGAAACATAATTCTATCTGTTAAACCTTCCAGTTTGTATTTCGGAGCATTAAGAAAAGTTCAATAACAACTCACTAGTTGAAACATGAACGACAAGGTTACTATTTTTGTTTCTAATCCCCTTAAAGGGGGATAATTTACCTACCCTTAATTAGGCCTCAAACATTATTTCCTATTAAATAGGTTAAACAAGCTCTTGATTAAATACAATCGATGGACGACCGATTGAATGGTACTCGATTTTAGCACCCTTCATTAATTCTAGGTCGAAGCAATTTCGACCATCGAATACAACAGGCTCTTTTAAAAGCTGCGAAAATGTTTGAGGCTCGATCGTTTTAATCGTCTCCCATTCTGTGATGATAAACGCCATGTCAGCTCCTGTTAAGGCTTTTTCTGCTGTGTCTACATATTCTACAGCCTCAGGAAGAATCTGCTTTGCATTATCAGTAGCAATCGGATCAAAGGCAACAACCTCTGCTCCAGCCAAAACTAATTCCTTACCAATTACAATTGAAGCCGCTTCTCGCATATCATCGGTATTCGATTTGAATGCCAGGCCTAGCATTGCTACCCGCTTGCCTTTTAATGAACCGAAACGCTCCTTAGCTTTATTCACTAATAACAATTGCTGTTTGTTATTCACTTCAATCACAGCATGGAGCAAGGTAAAATTATGCTCGACATTTCCGGCAATTTGCACTAGTGCGTTAGTATCCTTAGGAAAACAAGAGCCACCATAGCCAATGCCTGCATTTAAAAACAAATTTCCTATTCGTTTATCCTGCCCCATTCCCTTTGCCACATCTTCTACATTCGCATTCAGCTTTTCGCAAAGGTTAGCAATCTCATTAATAAAGCTAATTTTCGTAGCGAGAAAAGCGTTCGATGCATATTTTATCATTTCTGCACTACGAATGTCCGTTTTAAAAATTGGGATTCCAAACGGCTTGTTGACTTCTTCAATAACCGAGCTACTTCTTCCGTATCCGCCCCAATCACAATTCGGTCTCCATGGAACGTATCGTGGACAGCTGAACCTTCGCGTAGGAATTCGGGGTTTGAAACAACATGAACAGGAATGCTCGTATTCTCACTAATCAAGCTTTTAATTTTTTTCGTTCGTTCCAACCGGCACCGTACTTTTAGTGACGACAATGGCAGATTCTTTAATATTGTCGGCAATGTCGCGACTAACCGCTTCAATAAATCGAAGGTCTGCGGTACCGTCTTCCTTTTGCGGCGTTCCGACTGCGATGTAAATGACCTTCGCCTGGGAAAACCCTTCATGATGCTTAGTCGTAAAGAAAAGGCGGCTAGCTTCAATATTTTTCTTCATTAGCTCATCTAAACCCGGCTCATAAATAGGCGATTGCGCCTGCTGCATTCTGTTGACCTTTGCTTCGTCCAAGTCGATACACGTTACGGTATGCCCGATTTCGGATAAAGCGACACCAGTGACAAGACCGACATAGCCTGTTCCTACGACTGCGATGTTCATTCTCCCACACTCCTTAATTATTTTACGAGCTCATGCTTTACTTTTTGTTCAAGATATTTCATCACATCTTCACGCAAGTCATCACGGTTTAAAGCAAAATCGACCGTTGCCTGAACAAATCCAAACTTATCACCAACATCATAACGAAGCCCTTCAAACTCACATGCAAGAACTGCCTGCTGCTGATTGAGCTTGACTAACGCATCAGTTAACTGAATTTCGTTTCCAGCTCCGGGTGGGAGCTTCGCCAAAATATTAAAGATTTCAGGGCGTAGTACATAGCGACCCATAATCGCAAAATTAGAAGGAGCAACATCAACTGCAGGCTTCTCAATCAGTGTTTCGACATGAATGACACCACGTTCAATCTCTTCTCCTTTAGGAGCCACAATCCCATATTTAGAAACATCTTCATCGGGCACCGGCTGAACCCCGACGACTGAAGAATGATACCTATCATAGACATCGATTAATTGTTTCAGACATGGCTTACTTGATTCCACAATATCGTCACCAAGTAAGACAGCAAAAGGCTCATCTCCGATAAAACTGCTTGCACAGCCAATGGCGTGACCTAGTCCCTTCGGCTCCTTTTGCCGGATATAGTGAATATTAGCGATATTCGAGATCGCTTGCACTTCTTCTAAGACAGCATACTTTTCTTTTTTTTAGCTAACGTCTCCTCAAGCTCATACGATTTATCAAAATGATCTTCGATCGCACGTTTTCCTCGACCGCTTACAATAATTATATCTTCAATTCCCGCTAAAACAGCTTCTTCAACGATATACTGAATCGTCGGTTTATCAACAATTGGAAGCATTTCTTTTGGTTGTGCTTTAGTTGCTGGTAAAAAACGAGTACCAAGGCCAGCGGCTGATGATTGCTTTGCGAATTGTCATATAAAATACACCTCTTTGTTTTGATTTGTATTATCAGTATAACGTATTTAACAATAAATCAACGATATCCTTTCAATCTTATACCCTTCTGTCCTTAAGCATTAATAAAATCGAATCGATTACTCGCTCTTGCTGCTCAGGACTCATGCTTGATCCAGATGCAAACAAATGCCGTGCTCAAACAACTGCTCAGAGACACTCTCTTCGTGCTTATAATATTTATTCCCATCAAATAATGGTTGTAAATGAAGTGGTTTCCAAACAGGTCTTGCTTCAATATTATCCTCCGATAGAGCTTGAATGATATCATTTCTAGTTAGGCTCGTTTTTTTCGGATCGATGGTTAAAGTGGTCAGCCATCTGTTATGCTTCCCGTAGGTAGCTTCTGGCATGAAGGTAAGTCCCTCAATTCGGTCTAACGCTTTAAAGTATCTATTAAAGATTGCCCTTCTCGCGTCAACCCTTTCATCCAGTACTTTTAATTGACCACGTCCAATTCCTGCTAGGACATTGCTAAGACGGTAATTATAGCCTACGGATTCATGCTGATAATGCAATTCAGGTTCCCTTGCTTGCGTAGCTAAAAATTTAGCTCGGCTAATTGCACCTTCATCATTAGAAATTAACATTCCTCCACCAGAAGTAGTAATAATTTTGTTTCCGTTGAAAGAAAATATACCAAACTTACCAAGTGTCCCACTCATTTGTCCTTTGTAGGTTGCTCCTAATGACTCAGCTGCATCTTCGACCACTGGAACGTTATACTGGTTACAAATATCTACTATCGGATCATAATTTGCACTTTGTCCATAAAGGTTCACGACAATGACAGCTTTAGGAAGTGAATTTTCTTTGTTAGCATGTGCAAAAGCTTTTTCCAAGGCTTTAGGCGACATATTCCATGATTCTGGTTCTGAGTCAATAAAAACAGGTTCAGCTCCTTGGTATAAAATGGGGTTTGCACTCGCGACAAAGGTAAGGGAGGAACAAAAAAACGGTATCTCCTTTACCTACTCCTAAAAGCTGAAGAGCCAGATGAATAGCGGCAGTACCGGAGCTGACTGCGGCAGCATGTTTGATTTTTACATAGGATGCCAGTTCTTTTTCAAAAGCATCCACATTTGGTCCAAGTGGAGCGATCCAATTTGAAGTAAAAGCGTCTTGAACAAACCTTTGTTCCTCTTCACCAATGTGGGCCAAAGAAAGAAAGATCCGCTCTTTCGAAATTGTCTTCATCGTGTTAACCCCTTTGTTTGATGAAATTTTACCGGTTTGGCTGGTACACCGACCGCGGTGCAGCTTTTAGGTATATCTTTAATCACTACCGACCCTGCACCGATAATAGCACCTTCTCCAACATTCACTTTCTGTATAACCGAAGCATTGCTTCCAATTTCGACACTATTATTTAGAATCGCATATCCAGCTACTGATGCATTTGGATATACAGCGACATAATTTTCAATACGTGCGTCATGCCCAATAGAACAATTCAAATGCAATAAATTAAAATTCCCTAGACGTATATTTACCGATAAAGTTGCACCTTGGGAGAGAATGTTACCCTCCCCGACTATATTATGTCTTGATAATGAGACACTCGGGTGAATAATATTCGGGAAAGAAACATCGCACGTTTCTTTTAAAGTAGATACCAGCTTCATTTTCACCCCTGGATCAGCGATAGCTATAACGACTGCGCTTCCGCCTCGCTCAGCTAAATACTCATAGTTACCCAAAACGACTTGGTCATTTATTTCGGCTCCCCAAACCGATTCGTTATCGTCTAGAAAACCTTTTATATTCCAAAGTTCTTTCTGAGTATTAATGTTCTCAATTAGTTCAAGAACTCCCCGTCCCAAGCCACCGCTGCCATAAATATAAATATCATTCATAGGTTTACGATTTGCTCCCTTTAAATTTCGGCATTGACATTTGTTCGTTATGATTTACGCCTTCAGATTTAAACACTTTTTTAACTGTTAAGGCAAGGATTTTTATATCGAGCCAAAAAGTACGATTGTCTACATACCATACATCGTATTTGAATTTTTCTTCCCATGAAATGGCATTTCGCCCGTTTACTTGAGCCCAGCCTGTAATACCAGGCTTTACATCATGCCGACGCGATTGCTCTTTGTCATATAATGACAAATAATCCATTAGCAAAGGACGTGGTCCGACGAAGCTCAATTCTCCTTTGACTACATTTAATAATTGAGGTAATTCATCAAGACTTAGCTTTCTTAACACTTGTCCAGTTCTTGTAAGTCTTAAATGGTTAGGCAACAGTTGACCACTCTCATCTTTTTCATCTGTCATTGTACGGAACTTATAAATATAGAAAGGCTGTTCGTTTAGGCCTGGCCTTTTTTTGCTTAAATAAAACCGGACTTCCGAGCTTTATTCTTACTACTAAGGCTACGATTAAAAATATAGGAGAAAGGAAGATTAGCATTACAAGAGAAACAAGGAAATCGAATAGTTTTTTTGCCAATGATCATTCACCTCTAATTTTGGGTAGCATTAACCAAAACTCGCTCCAACTCTTTTGATAAAAGCTTTCTATCAAAGTCGGTTTCGGCTAACTCCCGCGATTTTTTTACCCATTTCTTGCAAGGTACTCGCTTGTTCTTTAATGATTGGAATTAAATTAGCTAGCTGCTCTGGTTCATCCGGGCTAACGTAATAACCGATTTTGTTTTTCTCTACTAAATCCTTGGTCCACCCATTGGAGTTTACAATAATAGGCTTTCCTGCAGCTAAAGAGTCAAAAAAATTTATTCGGAGAGTTTGTTGCTAAGATAGGAACATTTTTAAATGATGTTATCGTTACATCGACCTCAGCCAATAATGCTGGCATGTCCTTTTTAGGTATATTTCCAGTGAAAATCACATTAGACAAGTTATGCTTTCGACAAAACTCCTCTAAAACTGGTCTCGTTTTTCCGTCGCCTGTGAGGAGGAAGACAACATCATTGATCTCTTTTTCCTTCAACAATTTAGCGGCTTTCACTATATAATCTAATCCATTCGCTTCCCCCATTGAACCAGGGTGAATCAATGTAAAATTGTCCTTAAATATTTTCTGATCTAGCACTTGTTTAGCAGGGGAATTTCTATTCTCAAACAGCTCTAAGTCACAGCTATTAGGAATCATTGTGATTTTGCGTTCATGCTCACCTGATTCCAAGACACCTTCTGACATTCCAGGCGATAAAGTTACAATATGCTTAGCATGTTTATAAATCTTTTTTTTCGAAGGCTCGTAAAACAGAGATTAAACGTTTATTCCGGATGACCCCCATTTGAATAGGTGCTTCCGGCCACAAGTCTCTGACTTCGAAAACGTATGGTGTCCTCTTTAGTTTACTAATAACATAAGCCGGAATTCCGATAGTTAATGGTGTAGATGTTGCATAAATAACATCATACTTTTTTTAGAAAAAGTCCTTTTAAAGTTGAAAACAGCATAAATGATAAAAACGACCAAATCCGCCTAATGGTACCCATATAATTGGAGTAGTTATTTTTTATCGCTATGACGCGCATCCCTTCGATCTCGTACTCCTTTGTTAACAAACCCTTCTTAATTATTTGTGCCTTGGAATACTTTAAATGGACGTCACTCGTTAGCATAGTTACTTTATGTCCTTGTTCTACCAAAAGTCTTCCAAATTCAAGGGATCGTGTACTTGAAAAGCCTTCTCTCGTTTTGAAATACTGGTGGATGTATAAAATGTTCATTTCAGTCTCCTACCTGTTTAGCGTTATCTAAATCAACTACCTGCTTCATGTCATAGATTATTTCCTACGGTTATCAATTAACTGATCATACCAGTCGATTAGCTTTTTCCCTTCAAATTCCCAATTAAGTTCTGCGGCAATTGCCTTTTTCCCGTTCTCTCCCATTTTCTTAGCCTCTTTTGGATTTTTAACTAAGTAATAAATAGCCTCCTTTATTTCTGCTTCATTTTCGGGGTTTACGCTAATCCCACACTGATGTTTATCAATAAATTTTTTCCAGACTGGGAAGTCGGAGCAAAGAATTGGAATTCCGAAGCTCATATATTCAAAGAATTTGGTAAGCTCCTTTTGTTCATAGTGCTTTGTGTGAGGGAAAAGAGCTAACCCCGCAACCCAGTTGTTCTTTAAGTAATACTCGTCAATAACGTTCCTGGGAATATATTCTTCAACTCCTACCATTTGAATGTTTTTCTTGTACTCCCCTGCTGTGTTGTATATTTTTTCAGCCAATAAGTACGGGCATTTTCCGACACTTGTAATCTCGAAATTGTCATCGAATGTCGTTAGCTTTGCATGATTGAGTGCCCCTCTATCAAGCCCAACTGTTCCAGTATAAATTAACCGAATTTTATGATCGGTTTGTGTATTTGAATTAGAGCTTTGATCCTGTAGGCGACTGGCCTCATTCAAAATTGGATAATTTAAAATGTGTTTACCATTAGGGAATTTGTTAGAGTAATATTTTTCAGCTAAACATTTCTCCATTTTACGGCTCATCGTCTTTTCATAAACATTAAATATAGAAGCGATCACTTTTCTAAACGGTTTATAAATGTATTTTTTTTGCTTAATGCTCGTCTCATAATCCTCATGTACATCGTAAATAACAATATTATGTTTGGTTTTCAACAAGCTTCCGACCCATAACAATTCTGGATCATGTATATGATAAATATCAGCGTCTAACTTTTTGGCCACTTTCAAAGCTTCAACAGCCGTTTTCAACATTCTTGAAAACCGACCCCTAGGCTTTTTAAGAACTCTTAAATGAAAATTACTACGTTCCACGATTTTTTTTAAATCGTTGTGTTCTTTGACAATATAAAATAATTCAAAATCATTATTTGCTACAGTTTCACACATTTTATAATAAATTCGAGTGTCCAAAGGGTTATGTACGGTTGTTATATGTACAACTTTATGCATTAAAATTCACCTTTATCATTTGTTGTTTTTAGTAGTATTATTTACGATTTCGTCTAATAGATTCGCTGATTTAAAGCTTTCTTCTTTTTGAATGGATAATTGATTAGCTACCTTCTCTTTAATGCTCTCGCGGTTTTTTTAATGCCTCCTGAACCGTTTCATACAGCTGCTCTGCAGTAATGTCCTCAATATCGAGCATGTATTGTGATAAATCAAATTGCTCCATTAAACCGATTGTTTTATCCTCATATCTAATTGCAACAACGGGTGTTTGGGAAAGTAACGAAAAAATATTAGTATGCATCCTTGTTCCAATATTCAAATCAACAGTTCGATAAAAACGAATCAATTCCTTAGCACTCAAATCCTCATTAACTAAAGTCACGTTATCTGTAGATTTGAGCCTATCAAAAATCCTTTTAGCCGTTTTCCGATCATCGGCCTTATAGCCATCCGTTCCTACACAAGAGGAGACAAAGAACACTTTATAGCTCTTGCTACTCTCATTTAGCCTGTTTAAAAATTCAACAATCGCATTTTCATAGTCCGTTTGATTCCCCTGAATAAAATGCCCCCAATGACGAACCGAAATACTAATTTTCACTTCCCCTAACGGAGAACGCTCTAATGCTTCAGGTGGATGCTCCTCTTCATATAATGAAAACGCAGAATCACTAACTAAATGAACTTTGTTTTCTAGACCGATTCTTTCGAGTTCCTTCAAGGAGGGTATATCTCTAACTGTAATACCGTCCATTTTATCTAATACTTTCTTTGCTATTTTTTTGATAAAACGGACGGTTAAATGGACCGATAGATGCTGAATAAATAAAAGTAACTTTTTTTTAATTTATGCGCGGCATATAAGCTCAAAAGCCTTCCTAATATAGCCGGATGGTAATTATCATTTAGAAACCCACCTCCCGAGCATACGATAATATCAGAACCTTTATAGTCAGCGATTGCCGGAAAAAGCCTCTCAAACCACTTTGAATTTGGGAATAACGAAAGCCCCAATAAAAATAATGGAACTTTCCAGAGTTGACGGCGCCCATATAAACTGAGTAACGGCGGACTACTTTTAATCCCAGTCATTTTTTCCGTCGTTTCAGGGTAGGCACAGCTTATCGCTATATTTGAGTGAGGAAAGTACGTCTCAATTGCCCGTTTCATGCCGAGAATTATGGCTTCATCGCGTGATTTGCCGATGTATAATATTCTGTAATTAAAATTCTTTCGGATTTCATTGTTTCCTCCATTTTAAATACGAGATTTTGTCTAGTTTCTGCATGATCCACTTCATCATATCTTTATTAAAATAATAGGAAGAAATTGAATATACGAACACCCCTGTCAAAGATAGAATAACTAAACTTATTAAGCTACTACTATCATTCATAAAATTTACTCTCGTTAAATATACGATTGCTACCATAATAAAAACGGATAAACCCGAGCTGTATAATGATTCCACGTAGACTTTAAGTTTTAGGTTTAAGTGACTACATATTTTAAGCGTCATAAATGTATTAAACGTTATGGTGTTTATTAATACAGCTACTGCAACGCCTATAATTCCGTAAAAAGAACCTATGTAAATCAATATTGTGAAACTAATTAAAGAAAATATATTTAGCTTTAACTCTATGTCCGGTCGACCTAACCCTTTGAAAAAGGCACCTACTATCGTTCCAATCGAAGATATCATCCCGGCAATCATTAAAATTTGTAGTGCAGGAACTGTTTCCATCCATTTCTCTCCGTAGAAAACATGAATAAACTCTGATGCGACAAGGACAAGTCCCAAGCAAAATGGAAAAGTAACAAAAGAAATTTTACGAACAAGATTTAAATATATTTCTCTTACTTTATCAATGTCATGTTGATTTCTAGAAACCTCCGGGAACGCTACCTTTGCAATCGATTGACTAAAATAAAAGCGAGCTACTGTACTCCATTGGAACGCTATCGTATATATACCTAAGCTCGCACTCCCAAGTAATTTCCCTATAAGAAGGTAATCAACATGGTTTCGGATAAAATTGACAACCCTAACCCCAAGCACATTGGAGCTATAGGGTAAAATCTCCCTTAAGATTTTGAAGTTTGGTTTCCCTATTATCCTTCTCTTAGCTGTGACTAAAATTAAACATAATGATTGTACAGCAGGCCTGAATAACATACTTAAGCTAATGGCGAGCAAAGGATAATTGAGGACAGCTAAGAGCACCGATACGACACTAGTAACCAGTTCAGCGATTAAATCCACCTTTGTCAGTATTTTAAATTTTCTTTCGCGTGTGAGGAGTGCCCTCTGAGTAATACCTAATGAGCCGACAAATACTCCTATTCCTGCATAATTTAAAAGGATTTCAACCTCGGGCTGTTGATAAAATGCTGCAATGCTTGAAGCAGATAAATAAATGACAATCACAAGGATAATGGAAAGTATGATATTTAATGAAAATGTTGTAGCTACAATCGTGTGATTAATTTTAGGTTTTTGAATAATAGTTGAGCTTAAACCAGCTTCTTGAATGACATATGTAAAACCGACAAACACTAAAGCCATGCCTGCTATTCCAAATATTTCAGGAGATACCATTCGAGCTAAAATAATCGAAGTAATCAAGCCTATAATTCTGACACCTATCGTTCCGGTAAATGACCATAACACATTAGAAAAAAAAGCTCATAGCATACCTCTTTAAGTATTTCTAATTATTAATTCTCCCAGCTCTTCTACATTCTTCTCTAGCGTAAATTCATCTTTTAAATGTAGCTTTGCTTTACTAACTAAATCTTCTCGCAAATTTTTGTTTTGAATTAATAATCGAATCGAATTAGTTAATCCTTCTACGTCATTAGGTTCAGTCAATAGACCTGTTTCTTTATTGACAATTAGTTCCGGTATTCCCGATATCCTTGTAGAAACAACTGGAACCGAATTTGCAATTGCTTCCATAAGTACAACTGGAATACCATCCATATCACCATTTTTCGCTTGTACACACGGCAATACAAAAATACTGGCAGATTGAAATTCATTTTTAACAAAGTCAGATGGCCTTGCCCCTAACAAATCGATTTCATTTCCCAATTCCAAGTCTTTGATTTTGTTAGCGATATCGCCTTTCAATGGGCCATCGCCAATGATTCTACAATTTATGTTGTAGCCGTGCTTCTTTAATAAATTTATACTGTCAACTAATAAGTTGAACCCTTTCTTTTCAACCATACGGCCAATACTAAAAATAGTAACTTTATTTGAATCGAAGTCTACAACCTTATCGTTCTGGATTTCACTTTCTGAAATCCCGCATCGAATAATATTAGCTTTTTTTAAGACAATTTCACCATATCTTTCCCTTAAATAATTAATATTGTAATTCGATATCGTAGCAAAGAACTTACTTTCTTCTATTTTTTCCTTAAGTAAAGCCGTGTGAACAAAGATATCAACGGCATGACATGTAAAACTGAAGGAGTTGTTTGCAAGTAGCTTAACAAAATAAGCGATTGAAGTCGGATTGTGTGCAAATTGCGCATGCATATGAACGTTTTTTTATTTCCGGGTAGCTCCCCACTAACCATGCAGCACGGATTAAATCCAATATAAGCTTCGGCTTTCTTGCTTTCACAATCTTCCAAAATGCTTTTACGTATCTTAAAGGGTGTTTAATAAAAACCTTTATATTTTTCAGCATTGCAAACATAAAGTCTTTAAATATCGTCTTAACTTGTGGGAAGTATATGACCTTTCCCTGAAATGAAGTAACTTCGTTATGTTTTATTTCCTCAGAACTGTTAAACATTGAGTAAACACTGATTTGATACCCTTTTTCTTCTAGTTCCATAAGTTCTCGTAGAACAAAAGTTTGACTGGTGGATGGGAACTTAGAAACTATATACACTATATTTTTATGTTTACTCACGCATCTCTCACTCGCTTTCCACAAATCTATATGTTTATAATTGGTTAACCTCTCATACTAGTATCTTTAATTTAGCAACTCGGAAGTTAGCCGTATCTAACAGCTTACCTCTTAGTTCTTCAGTCGATAAACTGTTCACTTGCTCTGTCAATTTGTAAATAATATTGATATTCACCTCAGGCGTCTTTCCACGATAAATCATCGGATATACTTGCTCTTCATGAACCTCATCCTTACTGAGCAATTCCTCAAACATTTTTTTCGCCCGGTCTCATTCCTGTAAAGGTAATCGGGATATCTTCCTCTGAATAGCCAGATAGTTTAATAAGATTCCTCGCCAAGTCAACGATTTTAACCGGCTCACCCATATCTAGAACAAAGACTTCTCCGCCTTCTGCCAATGCACCCGCTTGAAGGACAAGCCTTGAAGCTTCAGGGATTGTCATGAAATAACGAACCATGTCAGGATGAGTGACAGTGACAGGACCTCCGTTTTTGATTTGCTCCTTGAATAGGGGGATTACACTGCCGCGACTGCCCAAAACATTACCGAAGCGAACCGCAACGAACCTTGTATCGCTAATGATGTCCATGTGTTGAATAATCATTTCCGCAATCCGTTTTGTTGCACCCATCACACTTGTTGGATTGACCGCTTTGTCCGTTGAAATCATAACAAATGTATTAACGTTGGCATGACTTGCTGCTTCCGCTACATTTTTCGTTCCCATGACATTGTTTTTCACGGCTTCTTCAGGGTTGCGTTCCATTAAAGGAACGTGCTTATGGGCAGCTGCATGAAAGACAACATGTGGCTTACGTTTTTTCAGAATTGCTGCGATTTTGTCCCGATCTTGGATATCGGCAATTTCAGTTACAATCCTTAACTCAGGTACAGTTCTTCTTAATTCCATTTCTATCGAATAAATACTATTTTCACCGTGACCTAGCAAAACGATCTCTTTAGGTGAGAACTGAGAAAGCTGGCGACATATCTCTGAACCAATCGAGCCCCCTGCTCCTGTGACTAGAACCGTTTGATCCGATATATATTGGCCAATGCCATCAACATCAAGCTCAACGGGTTCACGTCCTAATAGATCCTCTACCTCGACGTCACGGAACTGGTTGACTTCCACATTGCCTAACATTAAATCCTCAACCCTTGGCAGGATTTTTGTTTGAGCTTTCGTCTTTGCACATTCTTGAAAAATATTATTGAGTTCCTGGCGATTAAGCGAAGGAATCGCAATAATAATATGGTCTATCTCGTATTCATTCACGATCCGTTCAATCTCATCACGATTTCCTAGTACTGGCACACTCAAAATCTCAAGATGCTGCTTATGAATCGCATCATCTATGAAACCTACAGGAATCAGCTCACCTTCATTGCTTTGCTTTAATTGTCGCGCAATCATCGTACCTGCACTTCCTGCACCTATGATTAACGCTCGTTTCCCCGCTAGATTCTTCGGTTTAATATATGTATCTCTGTAGATTCGCCAGGAAAACCGTGAGCCTCCAATTAAGAGAACGTGAAGCATCCAAGTAATGGCTAGTGTACGAAACGTTACATCCTGAATCATGATAAACTGAGCGATTGCCGTTAATGCTACGGAGAAAGTGACAGCCATTACTATACCGTATAGTTCGTTGATACTAGCATACTGCCATGCTCTCTTATAGAGTTTATAAATGCGTGCAAATACATGATGACTCGCCAGTAGAACGAGAGAGCTGATAAGCAAAATAAGCGTAAATGGATTACTACCAGGTACCAACAAAAAAATTGCTAATGTAAATGGAGACTAAAATAATAACTGAATCTGTCAGCACTAGGCTGCAAGTCGCTTTTTATATGTCATTTGTGCGCCCTTTCCTTTCCTCGTGAGTTTAGTTGATTAGGATTAAAAAGTCATCACTATTTTCTGAATTTATAGACGACACTGATGAAAACTTTTTTAGAATAGAGTAAATGTCGATAGTAAAGTATTTTTAATTACTACAACTTAAATGCAGAATTTTCTGGGATCCAAGATCAGTATCAAATATAACAGTAAGGCATTGAACCTCCCCTCACACAGCCTTATCGGCAACAGGTGCCTAAGGGAGAGCATGTCCCCCCACAAGGATGTCGAGTGCCTCCGACTATAGCGGGCAGGAGACATCACCGTCTTGTTCTTAAAACATATTAAACAGCTTTTTCCGTTTCTTAATTCGTTCTGGTGGATATAAAATTAAATTTTCATTCCTGAGTAATAGTTCTGTATTTTCTTGCAATTGATAGATGACTTCAAGACCAAAACGCTTTTCGGCAGCAGCATAGGCTTTTTTTTAACCTGAAAGAACGTTCTCCCTCGTTATGGGCGTCCGAAGCGATGAAGTGGGCTTGATTAGCTTCGATTAATTGCTCCGTAAATCTCTTAATATTCTTACCAAAATGGCCGATGAGGCTTGCTGCTGTGACCTGAGTCAATGCCCCATTGACCACGAGCTCATACAGACGTCTCGGCTCCTCAATAAACGCTTTATTTCGCTCAGGATGGGCAATGATCGGGATGTAACCTTGGCACTGCATATCGTAAAAGAGACGTTCCGTATAATGCGGAACCTGACTGGAGGGGAATTCGATTAACACAAAAGAGCCACCAGCAACTAACGGCAGTGTCTCCCCTTTTTTTATCCCTTCAATCATTCCCCCATAAATCCTGACTTCTTGAGCAGGAAGAATTTTGACATTTATCTCTTCTTCAAGCAGACGATCATTAAGTAGATCAACCGCCTGCTTGACCGACTCTCCATTGTTCTCTTCAAATGAAGGGTGGCGATGGTGCGGTGTTGCGATAATCGTTGTAATCCCTTCCCGTTCTGCGATTTTAGCCATAGATAGACTGTGTGTTATAGATATTGGTCCATCATCTATATTCGGTAAAATATGGCAATGGATGTCGATCATCATCTATCCTCCTTCTAGTTTTTAATTACTGTAATAATAGTACTGGCCATCCTTTGTATCCTTATTGTTTAAAACGACGCCTAACAAGCGAGCTTTTACTTTTTGGAGCTGCTCTTTTGTTTTTATCGCTTGCTCACGCTCTGTTTTCCCACTTGAGACAACCAAAATTACGCCGTCGCATTTGTTTGCCAATATTTGCGCATCAGTCACTACCATTACAGGTGGCGTATCGATAATCACAATGTCATATTCCGTCCCTGCCATCTCGAGCACACGCTCCATCATTTTAGAGTTTAGCAGCTCGGCTGGGTTAGGCGGAATTGGGCCACAGGTCAGCAGTGACAAGTTTTCAATTTTAGTTTGCCGAACCGCCTCTTCTAATGTTTCTTGCTTTGTCAGCACATTAGTTAGCCCTCTCGTATTAATCATTCCAAACGTGTAATGCGAGGTCGGTTTGCGTAAATCTGCATCAACCAGAAGAACTTGTTGCCCATTGTGTGCCATGACAACTGCCAAATTAGCGGCAGTTGTTGATTTTCCCTCGGCAGGGCCTGCCGAGGTCACAACGATCGTTTTCAGCTCCTGATCAACAGAGGAAAATTCGATGTTTGTCCGAATTGTACGATATTGCTCAGAGACTGGTGAATTTTTATTTGTATTAGTAATCAACTGTCTCTGCATGCTGACTTTTCCTTGACGTAGACGAGCCACTCTCACGACCTCCTTGCATTAATACGACATTTTTATCCTCAGGCTTAATCTCTTCCATTTTTGCAACAGTTCCTAGTAAGGGAAGACCCAACTCGTCAATATCTTTTTCCGTTTTAATTGTCTTGTCTAAGAACTCTAGTAAAAATGCAAGACCAACCGCAAGCATTAACCCGACAACAAAAGCAATCATCATATTTAAGGTTGGGTTAGGCGCAATCGGAGAAGGATTATCACTTACTTGCGCTTCTGCTAAAATGCTGACATTATCAACATTCATCAGCGTGACAACCTCTCGCTGGAAAACGGAGGCAGTCGTATTAGCAATTTGCGCAGCGATTCCTGGATTCGGATGCTGTGCTTTAATCGTAACGACCTGAGAGTCACCCTCACTACCAACAGAAATTCTTTCATTTAATTGCGTGTATGTATCTGTTAAGCCTGCTTCTTCAATCACTTTATCAAGAATTGCTGGACTTTTAATTAGCACATTATACGTATTAATAAGTTCAACATTGGTTCTGATATCGGCTTGGCTATACACTTGATCCTGCTGGGACTGGTTGACTAGTAGCTGAGTTGAGTTTTCATAGATAGGAGTCAGTAAAAAAATAACTAATTAACGCACTGACGAGAACAGCCAGTAAAGGAAGTATGACTAACAACTTTACGCGCCGTTTTAACGTATCTACTATATCATTGAGGCTAATCGTTTCTTCCATTATATTCATAGACCTCCCGAGATTTTTAAAATACAGAAGGATTATATCATAACTTGTCAATCCGTGTATGTTAAGTTTTGATTGCTGTTAATTACGAAAAAGCTTATAATATTGTGAGAAAGTGAGAATTTCATGAAAAGAATGTCAATTAACAATATACTTTGGAGAAAGCGGGACATGCCAGCAATGAAAAAAATTTCTGATTACTTTAGCAATTATTGTCGGTATTTTGTTTCTATCAGTCGTTGGCTACGGCATCTATCTTTACAAGTCTGTTACCGATTTGGCAACGGATATTCACGAGCCGTGGGAACGACCTACTTCCGATAAACGTGAGGTTGCGGTCAACCTAGAAGATAAAGAACCACTTTCCTTTTTAATAACAGGTGTCGATTCACGGGGCGATAATCACTCGGGCCGATCCGACACTTTAATTATTATGACAGTTAACCCTGAAGAGCAATCGGTCAAAATGCTTAGTTTACCACGAGACACTCGTGCAGAAATTGTCGGTCGCGGAACAATAGAGAAAATTAACCATGCCTATGCATATGGTGGGGTAGATATGGCTGTCGCATCGGTCGAGAACTTCCTTAACATACCAATTGACCACTACGTTAGTATAAATATGGAAGGATTTCAGTCACTTGTCGATGCAGTTGGTGGCGTCAGTGTGCATAACGACTTTGCCTTTTCACAGAGCGGGTTTAATTTTGAAGAAGGTGAGCTCTTTCTGAACGGCGATGAGGCGCTCGCTTACTCTCGTATGCGTTATGAGGATCCACGCGGCGACTTCGGTCGAAACGATCGACAACGCCAAATTGTCGATGCGATGATACAGGAAGGTGCCCAGTTAAGCTCTATTACTAAGGTCGGTAGCATCTTTGATGCCGTTGGCGAATCCGTCCGAACCGATATGGATTTAAACACAATGTGGACAATTCAATCGAATTACCGCGAGGCCCGCCACAGCATCGAACAAATGGAGATAGCCGGAAGTGGTGAAAGAATCGACGGATTGTGGTATTTAATCGTCCCCGATGAAGAAGTCGCGAGAGTCAGCAGTGAGTTACGAACCCATTTAGGGCTTGACTCCTAATTCGTATCAGGGCGCAGGAATTAACGTTTTTTTGAGCGTTTATTGTATCCATGTAAAATACGTCTCCTTTTGATTCAATGAGTTGTTTGGTAGTATAAGCGACAAGAACTTTTATGTAAAACCGCCTTTAGATAGAGGCGGTTTTTTGGACTTGTCGAAACTTGACGAGGATTCGTGCTCTGTTTTTGCCAAGCCTATATTAAATTGGACATGAGACTTCAACATACGGTAAGAGGTTCAAGGATGGGGCGTGTCCTTAAGCGCGGTTTTAACTTTGGCCGCAAGGAAGCTCCACAAAATAACAGGAAATTGTGCGCTCAGAAGATTCGACGGGTGAGCCAGGTCATTCGTCAGTCGAACACAAAAATTCGACAGGAAAATTTGTTAATTCGATACTCGATCCAGAAAATTCGACAAAAATGCATTTTCTTTGACGATTAAGTTCGAGATTCTACGAGAGCTCTTTTTCTCATCATTATGCTTACAGGCCCAGAACAAAGGGTCTCCAAGCTGTAAAAGGTGGACATACGCATGCGTCGTCGATTAAGAGTTCATACTTGATACAAAAGGAAAATCATTCCATTAGGGCATGACGATATACCCTAATGAACATTGAATTTTATCAAAATTAACGATAATTTGTATAATTACCTGGAGTTACCCATGCTTCAATATTTTACATCCTGTATAAAGTCATACCTTTTTCGCATAAAAAGGGAGATTTCATTTCCTACTTTTTTTAATTTATTAAGGAAACATGCTTGGTAGCCATAGAGAAATTTGTGGAATGAAAGCTACGAGCAGGATAGCGACAAAGAGTGTAATCCAAAACGGCCAGACCTCTTTAATGAAATCCTCGATTTTTACTTTCGTAATCGTTGCGGTGGTGAACATAACCGTCCCAATAGGTGGGGTAATTGTGCCGACGCTTAGGCAAAGGATAAAGAACAAGCCGAAATGGACTGGATCAATTTGGTATACATCAAGCATCGGAATAAAGATTGGCGTCAAGATGACCAATAAAATGTTACCTTCCACAAGCATGCCCACAATTAGCAAGAATATCATAGCAAAAATCAGGAAAGCTGCTGGACTATTAATGAATTCTGTCACCCAGAGTGTTAAGGCTTGTGGTATTTGTTCTAGTGTTAGGATCCAGCCAAAGGCACTGCCGGCTGCAATAATAATCATAATTGATGCTGTCAGGTTGACAGATTCTTTTAATGCTTCGAATAGCTGTCTTCCACTCATCTTCCGGTAAATCACAAAACCGAAAAAAAAGTGCGTACACAACAGCAATTGCCCCGGCTTCTGTCGGACTGAAAACTCCAAATCTAATCCCACCAATTATAATAATAGGAAGCAAAATCGCAAGGAGGGCATCCTTTGAAGCGACAAGCACTTCCTTTGGCTTTGCCGCTTTCTGCTTACTAGTCTCAAAGCCGCGTTTCAGTGAAGTGAGCTGAACGACAATCAGGAACAGCACAGTCATAAGAGCTGCGGTATAATCCCGGCTAAAAATAGATTACCTATAGACACATTGCCGATATAGCCATACATAATCAAAGCAATGCCGGGTGGAATGATCGGCGTAATTAACGATGTTGCTGCAGTAAGTGCCGCCGAGAAAGCAGGCGGATATTTTTTTTCTTTGTCATTTCAGGAACAAGCACCTTCGACTGCATCGCCGCATCAGCAATATTTGAGCCAGACAACCCACCCATAAGCACACTCATTAAAATGTTTACCTTAGCCAACCCTCCCTTCATATGACCCGTTACTGTCTGGGCGAAGTGAAGCATTCGTTCTGTAATACCTGTATAATTCATTAGAATGCCAGCCGTTACAAAGAAAACAATGGCCAGCAGCGGAAAAGACTCCACCCCTCCTAGCATTCGCTGGATGAGAATCTCGTTCGTAAAACTGGTATTTGTCAAAAAAATACACAGCACAAGCAGCAAGAATAGCGTACGCTACCGGAATGTTGATTACGATCAACACGAGCATAATTAGGAGTGTAAGCACGAGTTCCACTATTCTTCTAACCCTCTTTCTTGTGTAATATAGCCTTTATCACGTTTCACCAAAACACGGATAATGTGGTAAATCGCAAGGAATGAACCAATCGGGACTGCCATGTTAATAAAGGTGTAGCTAATTCCAAGGACTGGTGTTACTTTGGCAGCACCATGAATGGCAAATTGCGAGCCCCAGACGACAAAGACGACAAGAGTCACAAAAAGCAAAACGAAAAGCCGGAATACTTGAAGACGATAATACCAGGCTTCTGGCAATTTGCGGACAAAATAGTCAATTCCTAAATGACTGTTTACTTTCACTCCGCTGCTCACCCCGATAAAGGTTAGCCAAATAAATAAAGCTAGACTGACCTCTTCTGTCCACGTAATAGGGCTTTTCAATACAAAGCGGCAGAATACGTTTACGCTAATGAGAGTAATGATACCACTTAAGGCTAAAACACCTAAGTAATCATCGACTTTGTTTATTAATCGCTTCATCTGGCTCCCTCCCTCGTTCTAGTCACCGTTGACAGAGTGTTTCTCCGATCCCTGCAGAAGTGTTTCCATCGTATTTTGCAGCTCAGGACTCCAGTCAGGCATACGCTTATAAATGGCAACAGCACGTTTTTTTAAAAGGCTCTTGATCGATTTCATTGATGATAACACCCTGATCTTTAAAGTCCTGAAGTACACGTGCCTCTTCAGCAGCGAGTATTTCTTTAGCATATTCGCCCGCTTCTTCACCAGTTGAACGAAGAATTTCCTTTAAATTCTCGGGCAATGAGTTCATAAAGTCGGTTCCTGTCACCCAAGGGCTGATAATCTTTGTATGACCAGTTAAGGTCAGATGCTTGGCAACCTCATGGGTCTTCGACGCAGCTAACACCGGAAGCGGGTTTTCGGCTCCATCTATAACGCCCTGCTGCAAGGAGGCATACATATCTCCGAGCGGCAACGGAGTAGGAGAAGCACCTAACACGCTAAACGTACCAATTGACATAGAGTTGTTTGGAACTCGAATTTTCATCCCGTTTAAATCGTCGGGCGAGTTCACTTCACGCGTAGTCATCAAATGGCGTTCCCCAAAAACGTATTCGTTGTAACGATATCAAGTCCCATTTTCTGTAGCTGGCCGAGTAGTCCCTCAAACCAATCTGTTTCCGTCAAATAAAACAGCTCATCAATATCATCAACAAGATAAGGAGCCGACAATACGCCTATATCTGGTACAGAGTTCATTAGAAAATCGTACCCGGTAAGAATAATCACATTGCTGCCAAACAAAGCCTGCTCTACGACATCCGCTTCGGATCCTAGCTGTGAGCTTGGGTAGAGATTAAATTGTAGCCTCCCGTTACTCTCAGCTTCAGCGAGTTCCTTCCATTTATGAGCAAGCTGATCAATCGGTTCACCTGGCTGATTGCCATAAGCTAAATTCACAGTGAATGTCTCGTGGATTTCGTTGCCTGTAAAGACCGAATCGGTTTGGCATCCCGTAAATGAAACGAGTATAATGAAGCAAAATAGCGAGTATTTCAAAAATGATCGTCTCATCGTTTAACCCCTTTTTTAATAAGCGACCATAAAGCAGCGCTTTCATTATTAATTTAATCCTACTTCCGAAAATATTAGCAATGCTTCGCTCTCCATTTGAATCTTTGGATAAATGCGACGGATTCGCTTAAAAAAATAACATATGTCAAACAGCTACAACTGATGACACCGAATCCCGTTTCGATGAATGCGATTACTTTTCGGTTAAGGTTTTGTTTTTCAAAATGTCAACCATTTCCTTTCACCATGGATTGTATCATTGAAAGTAAAAATTAGATATTGCTTTTAA
>BAXO01000042.1 GCA_001310555.1 Bacillus sp. JCM 19058 | reverse complement strand
ACAACGAAACGCTTTTGTCTATACAATGATTAAAAATAGAAAACTTTGATGAAGGATGGTGATCAATGCATTTTTTGGATGCGCTTTCAAATATTCGCTGTATGAGAGAAGGATGGTGAAAATGATGCATACTCCAAAAGTAGACGTTAAAGAGCAGCAGCTAAATGTCAATGAAATTGAGAAAAAAAAGCATTTGGGAGAAAATGTGGCATCATCGTGTTCATTATTTTTTTATGATCCCCGGAATTATTTGGTTTTTTGTCTTTGCGTACATACCGATGTATGGATTAACGGTAGCTTTTAAAGATTTTAATTTCACTCAAGGTATATTTGGAAGCCCATGGCAGGTCTAAAATATTTTCAACAGTTTTTTGATTTTTATCAATCTTGGGATATTATTCGCAATACAGTAGTCATTAGTTTATTGAAGCTGCTTATTGGCTTTCCGATGCCAATTATTTTGGCTCTTATGTTAAATGAAGTTAGAAAAATCAAATTTAAAAAAACGGTGCAAGTAATCTCTTACCTTCCTCATTTCATTTCCTGGGTCGTTGTCGTGACGATCTTGCAACGCATGCTAACCCCCTTTGGCGGACCAGTCAATGAAGTGATCACGTCATTAGGGTTTGAAAGCGTTCAAATATTGGGGACGATTGATTACTTTTATCAAGTGATCCTACTCTCAGATATTTGGAAAGGTGTCGGGTTTGGCGCAATCATTTATTTAGCAGCGATAGCAGGCGTGGATCAACAATTGTACGAATCGGCCAGAATGGACGGGGCGAGTCGTTTCAGGCAAATATGGCATATTACAATTCCGTCAATCAGTCCGGTCATAGTCATTATGTTCTTACTGGCTTGTGGAGGAATCATGACAGCAGGTTATGAACAATTGTTGCTACTAAATACACCAGCAACGGCTTCAATAGGAACGGTTTTAGATGTTTATGTGATTCAATCGGGACTTGAGAGAGGCCGTATTAGTTATGCAACTGCCGTTGGTCTCTTCCAGGGCTTCATTGGGTTAATTTTAATCATCTCTGCCAACAGCATTAGTAAAAAAGTAAATGAAACATCCCTATGGTAAAGGAAGTGATGACGGAATGAAGACGAACAACTGGTCACTCTTTTCGCTCGTAAATTACTTGTTCTTAGGATTATTTGCTTGTACTACGTTGTACCCGTTTATCTATATACTTGCATACTCTTTGAGCGATGGCGCCGCCGCGATGCAAAATCCGATCTATTTTTGGCCGCGCGAGTTTACGTTCGAGAATTATATGCAAATTTTTCAAGATAGTCAGTTCTTGAATGCGTACAAAATTACAATATTACGTACCTTCATTGGAACAGCATTACACGTATTTTTATCGGCGCTCTTTGCTTATGCGCTTACGAGAAGAGATTTGCCGGGAAAGACGCTGATTACTTTTTATATATTTATACCATCTATTTTTAGTGGAGGAATGATCCCGAATTTCATCTTATACCGTCAACTAGGATTAATCGACAATTTTTGGGTGTTTGTTCTCCCGTTTCTATTTAGTTTCTTCCATATCATCATTATGCGGACGTTTTTTCAACAGCTCCTAATTCATTAGAAGAATCGGCAAAGATTGACGGGGCAGGAGATTTTCGCATTTTTATGAGAATCATTTTACCATTGTCGATGCCTGTGCTTGCGACAATAGGACTCTTCCAGGGGGTTTTTCATTGGAACGATTGGTTCACAGGTACTTATTTCGTTAACAGTCAGTCATTAATCCCTGTTCAAACATTGCTAAACGATCTGTTAACTCAATCAGAAGCGCTAGCCAATGCTGCGCAAAGAGCTTCACAATCAGGCTCAACCGTATCCCAGGGAGCAGCTACGACAACGCCTGAGTCTCTTCGAATGGCAACCTTAATAGTGGCAACATTACCGATTATTTGTGTCTATCCGTTTTTGCAAAAATACTTTGTAAAAGGAGTCATGATTGGAGCAGTAAAAGGTTAGTTTAATTCGAAAAAGGAGGAGAATGAACGTGAAAAAAATAACTTTAATATTATTCGTTTTAATGAGCTTTATAATCGCTGCTTGTAGTGAGGGTTCAAGTAGTGAGGGGGGCGAAGGTGATGAGGTGACACTTAGAGTTCTCAGCAACTGGAATGGCCCAGGAGTTAATCCGGAATTCTATTTGAACAGTCCTGTCGCTGAAAAAAATAAAAGAAGAGACAGGAGTAATCTTGGAATATGAGCATACAAGTGGAAGTGAAGTCGAGAAACTAATTCAGATTTTTGCAACGAACGACTTGCCAGATTTGTATATCGGCCCAGCATGGGGGAGAGAGGCCGAACTGATTTTACAAGCGGCCCGAGACGGACAGCTCCATGATTTAACAAAGTATATCGAAGAGTATCCTAATTTGGCTGAACTCATAAAAGAAGAGAACATGTCCCCATCTTTATATAATGATATTTTCAGCAAACAAGAAGGTGGCCAATTTATGCTGCATTCAGGTTATCCGGCTACCGAAGACGATATCTATGATTGGCTATACGGATTATATGTCCATGAAGATATTGCAGCAGAAGTAGGAATCGATCCACAAGATGTCGAAACAACCGACGATCTCTATGAATTTTTGAAGGCGGTTCAGGATGGGGGCTTTGAAGCGAATGGCCAGGTGGTGTTTCCTTTAGGCGCGTATGATAACGGCTGGCCATTAGACATTACGTCAGAGATGTTTTTACCTGTGGCGGGAGCTGGCGGATGGATGCTTGATGATGACGGGAAAGCTAGCTACAATTTTATGACTGATGAGTACATGGATTGGGTGCTATTTATGAGGAAATTAATGAGCGAAGGCTTACTCGATCCAGAAGTTTACACACAGACAGGAACTATTGCAAGAGAAAAAAATGGCTCAAGGTCGTTATGCTGTGGTTCCAAATCAATTCGATGGGTTATGGAGTGATATGGGTCAAGGCGGTTTAGAAGAAAAGTATGTTCCTTTAGGCCCGCTAGAAAACTTTAACGGAGACCGCTATCGAACAGAGGTTCATGTGACGGGCTCAGAATTAATTGCGATCCCAACCGTTGCTTCTGAAGAAAAGCTTGAGGCAGCGATACGTGTGATTAACTTTTTAACGAGTGACGAAGTACCTACTAGCAAACTATGGGATAGAAGGTGAGCATTATGATGTTGTAGATGGAGAGATTGTGGCAAAAGAAGAAATGGTTGAAAAAATGGAAGCGAACGAATTAGATCAAGAAGGAATCGATCTCTATAGACAACTAACCGGTTTCTCACGTGACGTTCCTTGGCAGGTGGGTCATACGGCTATCAGTTCAATAAACGGTTTGAGGTGAGAGATAAAGCCCAAGAGGTCGTGAGAAAAGATGGCTCAAGCCAGTTGAAGGATTAATCCAAGCTCTGTCTTTACAGAACACCCAAATTATGAACAGTTGCAGCCTGTAATGGAAAATCTCGGTGACATTATTCAACAAGCGATCTACGCACAATCAGATGAAGAAGCGTTGCGTATCATCAATGAGACCCGGACAGCATTAATCAATGCGGGAATAGAAGAAGTGGAGGCGGATATTGCTGAGCAAGCGCAAGAAGGTACGGAATTTATGCGATACCGGACGTCGAACTAGGGTAATGAAAAAGATTGCTTGTCGTAATCAGAGGAAGATTGGCAAAAAAACGACTAAAAGGAAAGTTGTGTGATCCAAATGGTAGATTCACTAAGACCTCCTGCAGTTCCGCTTGTCACGGTAGACCCTTATTTCAGTGTCTGGTCAAATGCGGACCATTTATATGATGAAGACACAAAACACTGGACATATCATGAGGGAGGGGACGAGGGAGTACATGGAATGGTTGGCTTAATTGCCATTGACGGATACGTTCATCGTTTTCTTGGTAGGGCTCCATATCAGAGCGAAAGAATAAAAGAACCTCCTGCGCTGAAGCAAACGAGCCTAGCTGTCGAACCACTGACGACACGGTACACTTTTGAAGGGGCTGGGATTACTTTACAAGTGGAGTTTATGACACCGTTGCTGTTAAACAATTTGGATGTGTTGTCACGACCTGCTTCGTATGTCACGTTTGCTGTTCAAGCCAATGATAATCTAAGTCATGATGTAGACATTTACTTTGATCTCACTGGTGAGTGGTGCGTTCATGATACAGAGCAAACGGTGAACTGGTCGCGTACCTCTTTGAAGGAAAATATTGAGCTATTATCGATGGGGACCGTGGAGCAACCGATCTTGCGTCGAAAAGGGGACGGCACACGAATTGATTGGGGACGGGTTCAGCTTATTGTACCGAATGCAAATAAAGCAAAAACGGTAATTCAATCACAAGATGTGAGAGCTCAATGGATAGAAGAACGCACGCTTCCTGAACAAGATGCGCAGAATATGCCTGTATCAGTGAAGGATGGGCAGCCGGTCATGGCGGTGACAATACCATTTGAATCGGTAAATGCAGAAAAACAATCACAGTTCCTTGTATTAGCTTACGATGATATTTACTCGGTTGAATATTTCCATCAACCTCTACCTGGATATTGGAGACGGAATGGATTATCAATGGAACAAATGCTAATACAGACGATTGAGGAATATTCTAACATTCATGCAGAGTGTACGATCTTTAATAAGAAATTGATAAAAGACGCGACGGAAGCGGGAGGAAGGTGGTATGCCGAAATCCTCTCCCTTGCATACCGTCAATCGATAGCTGCCCATAAATTGGTTAATGATGAAGAAGGAAATTTATTATTTCTTTCTAAAGAATGCAATAGCAATGGTTGTATTGGAACTGTTGATATTAGCTACCCTTCAATCCCGTTGTATTTACTTTACAATCCCGCATTAGTCAAGGGAATGATGAGCCAATCTTCCGTTATGCCAATTCTACTGAATGGAATTTTCCGTTTGCTCCTCATGACGTTGGTACGTATCCTCTTGCAAATGGTCAAGTATATGGTGAAAATAAGCTTGAAAACCAGATGCCTATCGAAGAATGTGGCAATATGCTCATCATGATGGCGGCCGTCTGTATGGCAGAAGGTCGCGCAGATTTTGCTGAAGAGAACTGGGGACGATTGACGGAATGGGCCAACTATTTAAAGGAAAATGGACTTGATCCGGGGCATCAGCTTTGCACCGATGATTTTGCTGGTCATCTTGCTCATAATGCGAACCTTTCAATTAAAGCGATTATGGGGATTGGATGCTATAGCTTGTTGTGTGAAATGGTTGGAAAAATCGAAGAGTCTAAGTCTTATAGAGAGCTAGCGAAAGAAATGGCTGTTCAGTGGGAGCAAATGGCGAAAGACGATGATCATTATAAGCTGACTTTTGATCAAGAGGGGACATGGAGTCTGAAGTATAATCTAATTTGGGATTCCTTTCTATCCTTACATCTGTTTCCTAAAGAAGTCAGACAAAAAGAGGTCGCCTATTATTTAACGAAACAAAATCGCTATGGAACACCGTTAGATAGTCGTGACACATACACAAAAGCGGATTGGCTCGTTTGGGCGGCGGCATTAGCTGACAATAAGAAGGATGCAGATGATTTGATTAAACCGTTATGGAACTTTCTTAATGAATCGAAAAGTAGAGTCCCTCTGACCGATTGGTATGATACGGTTAAAGGTCATCAAATTAATTTCAAAAACCGTTCCGTTGTCGGGGGCTTGTTCGTATTATTAATGAAGCAGATCGATTGGAGGAAATAAAGGTGGAAAAATCGAGTCGTGCCGAGGAAAGAACGGGCTTTCAGGAAAGAGCAGCTTACCATCCTTCCATTGATTTACAAACCGATTTTGTCATGGTGTATGGAATTGATGATTCGATGCCTGAGCGGATTAATGAATGGCGAGAACGAGGCTATGTCGTTCATTTAATGACAGGAATTGCCTGGGGAGAGTATCAGGATTATTTAAATGGGGAATTTGATGGAAGAAAGCACTGGGACGAGTCACAAGTAAACCGTTCCAATGAACGAATTCAACATGGAGAAACCGTTCCTTATATGGTCCCGACTGTTGCTTTTACTAATTATTTAACAGAGCGTATTAAACGTGCGGTTGATGCTGGAGTAGAAGCGATCCATCTCGAAGAACCAGAATTCTGGGTGGATGGCGGGTATTCCCCCGCCTTTAAACGGGAGTGGGAGATTTTCTATCAAGAATCCTGGCAGCCTCCACATGAGTCTGTCGACAGTCAATACCGGGCTTCGAAGTTAAAGGCATACTTGTATAAGCGCAGTATAGAGCGATTATGTGCTGCGTTAAAAGAATATGCGCAAGTCAAGTACGGGAGAAATATACGCTTCTATGTTCCGACACATAGCTTGATCAATTATACACAATGGCGAATTGTTAGCCCACAGTCGCAACTACTCGATTTGCCAACGATTGATGGCTATATTGCACAAATCTGGACAGGAACGTCACGAACAGCTAATGTTTACAACGGCCTTAGAAAAGAAAGAACCTTTGAAACGGCTTATCTCGAATATGGGATTATGCAGGAGTTAGCTCGTGGCACAAAGCGGAATATGTGGTTTCTCCATGACCCGATCGAGGATAATCCGAATTATCATTGGGACGATTATCGAATCAATTATTTTAAAACGTTAGTCGCTTCCTTGTTTCATCCGGATGTATACAAGTACGAAGTTTCTCCGTGGCCGAACCGAATTTTTAATCGGAGCTATCCAACAGCTGATGGGAAAGGAAAAGAAGAAATTCCGCCTGACTATGCGGCAAACCTCCTCGTGATTATGAATTCGCTACGTGACTTTAAGCAGGAGTACGAATGGATTGGAGAAGTAAAGCCGATTGGCTTATTCTTGTCAGATTCAGCGATGTTTCAGCGAAAGCAAGGGGGGCTTAAATACGACGGCACAAGCAAAGAAGTACTGAAGGAAAAAGAAGAACAAGAATTGTTGGATTGGTCGGAATTTTATGGGTTAGCTTTGCCCCTATTGAAATCAGGAATTCCAGTAAGGCCGGTGCAACTGGATAATGTTAGACGCTTCCCGTCGTATTTAGATGAATATGATACTTTAATCATTAGCTATGAACTGATGAAGCCTGAGGCCCCGGATATCCATTTAGCTTTAAGCCAATGGGTACGAAATGGCGGCTGCTTAATTTATGTAGGCGATCATAGTGACGAATATCATCAAGTGAGAGAGTGGTGGAATACCGGAAACGGCAATTATCAACATGCAGCGGAGCACCTTTTTGAAACGCTTGGATTGGACGCGGACCCAGAGCAAGCCGTTTACAACGTTGGTGCCGGGAAAGTAGGAATTCTTCCTGTACACCCTAAATCGTTAGTCGATAAAAATAAAGCAACAATTTTAAAGGATTTTGTCCGACAAGCGATGGAAATAGACACGTGCGATTGGGAGGAAAAGAACTATTTATGGCTGAATAGAGGTCCCTATACAATTGCTGCTGTGATGGATGAATCGGTGAATGAAGAGCCTCTCGTATTAGAAGGTTTGTTTGTAAATTTATTGACTCATTCGTTACCAATTGAACGAAGGGTAACAGTCCAGCCTGGGGGTCAAGCTCTCCTGTATAACCTAGAGCAAGCAGAAGCGGAGAACGATATTCAATTGATCGCCGCATCCTCTAGAATTGATGCGATTCATACGAAAAAGAAGAGAGCTGAATTCGTAGCAACAGGACCAATGAAAGTAAGAGGGATAGCCCGGTTCAAAGTAAAAGAAAGGCCAAACCGTATAGTTAAAAACGCGGAGACAGATGCCAATTTACCATTTACATGGGATGAAGAGAGTCATACTGTACTGCTCGAATATGAAAATGATCCGAGCGGAGTGGAAATTGTCATTGAGTGGTAGAGTAAGGGAACAAAAAGCGAAGCTGCCAGTATGGTAGCTTCGCTTTTTGAAGTATCAGACTAAGTCATTGACATATGTCAGTGGATGACTTAAAGTTACAAACAACATCATGTGTAAATGACATGCAAAATATACGATGGGAGGATCGTGGAAAAAAACAGAGGAAAGCAAAGAGAGCAATCGGCGTCATTTTGGAGGGTGGAATATGAAAGCGATTACTAAATATTCTCATGTCCGATTTTTTTGGAATCGATCCGAGCGAAAGAGAAGGAAGACTGTTAGCCTTGCCGTATGAAGTGATCTACTTTGTTCTATTTTACAATAAGGATATCTTTGAAAGGACTAAATGATGCAGTAGCGCCACGCCGTTAGGCATCAATCCTCATAGTGAGAATAAGGATGCGGCATTTGAGGAGATTACTTACTTTACGGAAAATGACTACCAGCTTTGGGCATCACGTAATGGCATTGGCCCTAGTAGCAGCGATAAAGAAATTCACGCAGAGTTTTTCCAGGGTTATGAATCGACTCATGATAAAAATGCAGGCTCAATATTTACCCATCCTCCCGCTTCGCCACCGGAGCGCATAAGCCATTGGGATCCTCGACGCCAGAGAGTATGTAGAGTCTGGGTTGGATCGAAACGAGTTTCTGCGTGTAACCGCGGAGGAAGGCGAAGCAGCTATTAAAGAGGCGATGGAGAATCAATAATGAGTGGTAATAAAGCATGAGAATGACTAAATTCTATTTCAAAGGAGAGGAATGCGTTTATGCAAAAGAAATATATGCTTTCCAGCTTAGTCTTTTTACTAATGATTCCGACCTTTAGTAACGCTTCTGCCTACGATTTAGGGGGCGCTTCGCAACGAGCAGACATAAAATGGCTGAAGATCAGCAACTCCCTTCCTTTGCCGAGCCGGAACATTTAGATGTTGCCGATGTATTGGAAGCACCTGGTGATATCCGCCTAATGATGGCAACGCTCCAAGGAATCGTAAATAGGAAACAACCGCGTATTTACTTGTTTGAGAATGATGAAGAAGGGAAGTACACGTGGTTAAATGATCTAAATGTCCCGTATGAGGTGCATGACGATTATTGGAATATTCTTCAGAAATACAAGGGCGAAGTCAATGGAATAATCGTCTACGATCCTGAAGTTGAGGACTCGATTAACGTAGCTACCACGATGGCTGGACTGGAGAGTGCCATTGTGGCGAGTCCGGAATTGGCGGAAGTATTACAATCTCTCACCGTATCAGCTAGAAGTAATTGAGGATTTACAAGGGAAATTCACCGACAAACTAGACGCATATAATTGGCAATACGAGAATTTGTGGGAACATACTACTGATCGCATGGTGGTTGGCCTAAATCCAGGAACGCCAATTGATCTTTCAACCGACCTCCCTGACTTTTTTGAGATCATTGCGGAAGACACGACGCAGGAAACCGAGGCGAATAACCGAGAAACTCATGTATTTGACCTGTCCAACTATTTGGGCGAGGAGTCTGTGTACCTTCGCTTCGATGACGCGTTTCCTGAGGATGGATGGGGGGCAGCCGTACACGAGGTGACTGTGGAATTTGATGGCGAAATCATCGCACAATTCATTCCTGGAACACCCGAAGAAGAGGAATTTTTATATGATCGACATCGCTCACAAGTATCGACTGGACAAGGAGGACACCGGTTCGCAGACCATGATAACTATTTTGTTTATCGATTCACACCACAAGAAGATACTGAAGAATTGACGGTTTCCGTCGATATGTGGAATCAATATAAAGTATCCGCTAGTCACGTTCAGCCACGCTCTTCTGAGGAAAAAAAAGCCTTACGGATACTTACGCGATTATGCTGTAGCTAATCAAGCCATGGTTTTCTGGCTCGACTCGAACGTCACTGAAGAAAGAGACCTCCTTGAACAAATGTTTTCCTCTGTCGAGCCTGGAACCCCATATTTAGGTTGGTTTGACGATGATATTGCTGGGGAATTTGGTGGAGTCGAATATGCTTCCAGTCACGGTTTATATGTCGTTCCCGCCGATTGGTTTAGTAATCTTACTGTATTTTCAGGGACAACGCTCGAACCAGTACAGCAAAAAAATAAACGATAGTCCGCAGCTGGAGAATAAAATCTATGTTACTTATACCTTTGGGGAAGGAGATAACTTTCAATATAATCAACATCGGATGCGAATTCTTTGGGATGATCCTAGTCGTGGCGAGGTTCCGATCAATTGGACGTCGAGTCCGTTGTTATATGACGGTGCCCCAGCGATCCTAGGTTATTATCAGAGAACGGCTTCGGATAATGATTTGTTAGTGACAGGTCCGTCTGGGGTCGGATACTTCTATCCTGACCCATGGCCTGATGACCATTTCTCAGAGTATCTGAAGCAGACGTTCCCATACCTTGAAAAAAACAGGGATGACCGTCCCTTATGTGCTGAACCGGGTCGCAGGTGAAAATATCCCGCTTAGTGCAGCGAAAGCAGAGGCTTATCAAAAACATTATCACGCCCCTGGACTTTTCTTGAGTTGGGAAGATCAGTTTGGTGTAGATATTCAAAACGGTACATTACCAATATCGACAATCCGAGGAATTGGTTCGGTTGAAGAAGGTAAAGATGTTCTAGAGCAGGCAAAAGCAGATTGGGACGCAGCTCCCCGCTTTTCGTCTCTCTTGGTCTGTTCGCCTGGAACTTGACACCGGCTGATGTAGTTGAGCTCACTAGCCTGCTCGGATCAGAATTTGAAGTGGTATTAGCTGATCAGTACTTTTCATTAATAAGGGAAGCGCATGACATCGTCGAGCCGTCTCTGTCGTTATTACAGCAGCAGCTAGAAGAATATATTGATTCTGCTGAAATCACTGGACCTCTCATTCCCGTTTTAACCAATCGTCTACGTCAGGTCGACCATCATTTTGATAAAGGGAATATGAAACAAGCGAATAAGCAGCTGCAAAAATTCCGGGAGCATTTGAACCACAAAGCCTTCGAAAAGAATATTACTGAACAGGCAAAGCAGCATTTGGATCAAAGTACAGAATCGTTGTTAGAGAGAGGGTTAAACTAAATTTAACCTAGAGCAGCTTATCATAATTGATGATCTGCTCTAGGTTTTTTCGTTTTCCTTAACGTATATTTTAAGTCGGTGTTTGCAACTGACATAATCCAGTGATATGCTTTAAATGAAGTTAGAGGGATGGACAGGTGCGATTCAATGAAGAACAAACGAGAAAATACGCTCTATATGGAAGTTAAAGAAAAAAATTGTGAAGCTTATTCAGAAAAACGAGTTAACGGAACACGATTTAGTCCCATCCGAAGCGGAGCTAGCGAAGATGTACGGGGTGAGCCGGATGACGTGTAAACTCGCTCTAGAGCAGTTAGTCGATGAAGGAGTTGTATATCGCCTGCCTCGTAGAGGAACGTTCGTTGCAAAATATAGTGATACAAAAAGTGGCATAAAACAACGAAAAGTCCGTAAGCTTGGATTAGTCGTTCCACACATCGACGAGTATGTCGGCCAAATCGTTACTTCTGTTGTTCATGAAGCAGAAGGTAGTGGCTACGAAGTATTGTTGAAAATCTCCGATAGCATTGAGCAAAAAGAAGACAATATCCTGTTTGAATTATCACAGGAACCCCATGTAGAAGGGATTATTCTGTTTCCGCTCGATCGGAAGGAGTGCGGGGACGGTTTATTAAGATTGAAGCTGGATAAGTTCCCAGTGGTCGTATTGGATCGGATATTTCGGGAAGTTCAAGTTGACTGTGTATCTCATGATCATTACAATGGCTCGTATCAAATGACGAACTATCTTATCGAGCAAGGTCATGAGCAAATCGGGTATATTTCGCACACAATTCACAAGGCAACGAGTCGTGAGGAGCGATTCCAAGGGTTTGTTCAATGCTTGCTCAACCATAAGATTCCATTTCAACATCAACAGAACTTGCTCAACGTAGATTGGAACCACAGCCAGGCTACTGGTTGGTCAAGGACGCATTAACAAGCATCGAGCAATATTTAAGTAATAATCCACAGCTCACGGCCATCCTTTGTATGGATGATTATTTAGCTACGTACGTTTTTCATGCAGCACAGCGTATCGGTTTACATATTCCAAATGATTTGTCTATTACAGGATTTTTAGATATTACATTGACCCAATTCATGCCCGTTCCTTTAACGACGATGCGGCAGCCTACGAAAGAATTGTGTAAAGAGGCTATCCGTTTGTTGTTACATAGAATAGAACATAGGGTGGTAGAGCCACAACATATTCAAATCCCTACCGAACTAGTGATTCGCGATAGTGTTAAAGAAATTTCAGTGAATTGAGCAGACCTGAAGCCGAAAATAAGTCATAGAAGCTCCCTTGCGGAGAAACAACAAAGGGAGAGAGCGAGCAGGGCTGAAACGAAGCATCAAAATGTTGTGAGGTAAAAGGTTGCCCCAAGTGAGGGCAACCTTTTTATAATTCGATACTTCGTTTTTTTGAATTCTGTCGGTGTGAGACCAGTTTTATGCTTGAAGCTGCGACAAAAATAATGGATACTCGTATATCCTAACTCATTAGCTGCTTCTTCAATTGTGTCCGTTTCCAGCAGCAAAGCCTGCGCTTTTTTTTATTTTTTTCTGTCATCAGATAATGCTTTGGCTAACGCCTAAAACTTCCTTAAAAAGGGAAGCAAAGTACGTCGGATGATAGCCGCATAATCCAGCCAATTCGGCTATGGTCCATTCGTACTGTGGTTGGGCGTGGATCGCCTCAAGAGCGGGTGCGATTTTATTTTTCAAGCTAATAGAAACGTTCGCTTTTGTTTGCTCGCGAACAATGGCCACGAGTAATTGAGTTAACAGTCCACGGAGATTTAACGTGTACCCATATTTTTGCTGTTGGTACTCTTTTACAATTTTTTTTCAAACAAATCCTTTATTTGTGGAAAAGAAAAAAAAGGTGAGGTATCGCAACGTCTCCGAAATCATCGACATTCAGCCAATACGTAAATGGTAGATGTCTCAATGCTTCCATTGGATAATTTCTGATTTCAGGATAAGGATGAATAGGCTCAAGTGATGAGTGATCCCAAGAAAAATGAATGCTAAAAAAGTGAACCGGTTCAGATTGTGATGAGCGAATGAAATGAGGACTTCGAATACCATAAAATACACATTCCCCGGTTTGAGCTTCAAATGACTGATTCCCAAGCTGAAAAAGAGCCTTTCCAGAAATGATATAAAGCAGCTGACTGTCAGGAATAGTTCTAGGACCCCATTCTTGACTTGGAGTCGCTATGAGGTGATTGGCAAAATTGACGGTAGGTCTTAGGTTTGCGATTGAGCCTAAGTGGAGCTGCGGTTTATCCATGGAATTTATCCTCCTCATCGCCAATAGGTCCTGTGAAAAGTGCAATCTTAGTTGTTAAAAGTGTAACGACAGCCTTATGTTCTCTTGATATTCTTTAACTGCACGAACAATAAACGAACAGAAAGGTTGATTCCTATGCTAACAGATGTACAACTGAAGCAGTTTGCAGCGGACGGCTATTTAAAAGGCGATGTTGTGTTAAACAATGCTGAGGTGGAAGAGCTTCGAACAGAGCTTGACCTTGTGATGTCTGGCAAATCGGCAAAAAAAGCCTGTGTTAAATCGCAATATGCTCGCTGGTAATGATGACTTCGGTATGACCGGGATGAAGATGGAGCAAAACGAAAAAGTAATCCAAATCGTCAATATTTGGATGGCTAGCGAAGCTTTTCTCCATCATGCGGCTAACGAAAAAAATCTGTCAAGAAGTAGCACAGCTTTGTCGCACAGACAGCCTCCGAATTTGGCATGATCAAATTCAGTATAAACCACCAGTAACAGGAGGACCGACTGCCTGGCACCAGGATCATCCGGCTTGGCCGATTATTCAGCCTGCCGATCTAGTCAGCGCCTGGGTCGCACTCGATGATGCGACAATTGAAAACGGTTGCATGTGGATGGTGCCGGGCAGTCACAAGTGGGGGAATCATGACCGTTATTTAACTTCAGATCAGCAGTTTAAGCCTGTCCATGAGAAACCGGAGGAGCTTCCGAGCTATGCTAAAGTCGAAGCGGTTCCCTTCGAAATTAAAAAAAAGGACAGGTCGGCTATCACCACTGCTTAACCTGGCACGGCAGTCCCAATAATCCCTCGCAAAGAAAACGCCGCGCGATCGCTGTCCACTATATGCCTGGACATACTCGTTTCGAGCCGACAGGCAGTCATCCGATGGAACCGTTTATACAAGTGGAGGAGGGTGAACCGTTGGTAGGAGACTCGTTTCCGCTCGTTTATCCGGGGCAGTAGAACCGGTGCAGATGAGGGGAACCGATTGAACTTAACTATCAGTGGAGGAAAAATAAAACTCCACTGATAGACATCTTGTACGAAAAGGAATGCACTTTACTATTATTTTCAGATGCGAGTAACTCTTTATGCTATTCCGAATCATCGAAATTAGGCTTGACTCAACATCAACAATGGAATGGGCGGATGCGCTCGTGCAATTAACTATTTACAAAATGATATCGATCAGATTCTATACTCCAATCAAGATTGCCACGAATCACAGCCCGAAGCCCATACGTATACTTTTCATACTCCTTTTTAAATGTATCTCCTTGTTCAAATAGCTTTTTCTCTAACTTAAGATACTTTTCTAATTCAAGGTTGTGCATGTCTAAAGTACGATTTAAAGCCTCCTGCACCGGAATTTGATGATGGTGACTTAAACAAATCACAAGATTATGTACTTCTCCGACCGCTAATTCTTTTTCTAAAGACATGATATCATTGGCCCAATTGACAATATTATTAGCTGCGCTTTTTAGCTCTATTAAAGTACTATTTATAGCTGCAGACGGTAAATAAGCATTATCAACTACCTCTATTAAATCAAAAAAAAGTTAAAGTGCCCCCGGTATATTGCCGTTTAATTAAATAGTCATTAATACTAGGAATCTGTTTATTGTTCCGATTTTTTATTTCCCAAATTTGGGAATCTAAATAATTGGTCATGTTATCAATAAATCGTTGCTGCCATTCAGAGGTTGCCGTTTTTTTTACCCTTTCCCACCAATCGTTCCATCCAAATAAATTAGGAACTTCATTTGAGCGTTCAATATCATTTCCTTTCAATATTTTAATAATATTTCCCAAGTAGTCATTTATTTTAGAAATATCGTTAACCTCATCACAATAATCGTCTAAAACAAAAGTTAATAGGCCATAATCCGATGCTAAAATAAGGTCTGCAAACGTGGCATGAGTGGATACGTGCTACTAAATATCCGGATTTAATTTTTTTCGAAACCTTCATGTTTAAAACTGCCAATTTGAAATAAATTTAGCTGTTCTCCCCAATCCTTTGACCATTGTTGTACATCATTAGCAAACGAATTAATTGTTGGGGAAAAGGGATATGTTATTTTCGGATACTTTAAATCGGACATTGTGAAACCTCCTAGTATTGTTAAATAATTAATAAAGCTGTTCTCCCGAATCTGAATGGATTCCTTTAGCAATTCATTTCTGGAGTAATGGCATCCGCTCTCCCGCATAGGCTCAGAGGAGAGTGGGACCGAGCATTAATGCACTGGAAAGAGCTGCATAGAGCTTGTAAGTCATATCGTCTTCGTCCTTGGTACGTAGACGTACGATTCGCCATGCCAGATACCAGGATACTGCGATGAACGCAACGTCAGCAATAACGATTAGTAAAGTAGGTTGGCTCCACACGGCCAATGGTACAACGAAAAGGCTGGCTGTAGCATGAGGACCACAGCGGCGATGTATCGACTCGCCCGATCGCCGATTACCATTGGCAAAGTACGCCGGTTCCTAGACCGGTCACCAGCAAGGTCGCGGAGATCTTGGAGGACGCTACAAATAATCCAGTACACGAACACCGAAATGAGCCAAGTTTGAGCAATCGAATCGATACTACCATTAACGAAGATCCATATCGGTGCACATAGTAGTGCTCCAATGCACGTAAAAAGGGTTTTTGTCACCCAGTGGCGGTCAAGGCCCCAGTAGTTGTATGCGGTGACAGTTACGATCCATACTAGGGCCCACGTTGTCGCGTTGATGGCGATAGCGAATCCTAAATATGCGAAGGCAGCGTAGGGGATACGCCGTTCGGCTTGTTCGAGACTGCAAAGTCCAGCGGGGATTGGACGATGTGGTTTGTTAATTCGGTCTTCCTCAATTCCGACCACTTGGTTGATCAAATCAAAGAAATATAGCATCAACCAGCCATTTACCGCTCCCAGCAGAAGTATGAGGGGAAGTTGCCACAGAGTCGCGTTGGCGACGTGCCATGCTGAGACAGCGAACGCGGCGCCTGTGATTACAGCTGGTGGGAAGTTGGAACGGATGAATCTCCAACTGAGGTAGATTTCGTACCAAATGCGCTCGAGAAAACGGGGAGTTGCTTGCTGGTGATAGGGATTACTCCTTAATTTCCATCGACTATTTTCGGTAATTTTGCAGTTGTTCTCCTCTGGAAATTGTTTGTTTACCTCTAGATCGATTTCGTCTCCCATAACTTAAACAGCTCCTAACACTCCCTTAAAATATTTCCTTTTTTAGGATAACATCCAATATGTATATAATATAACAAATGTTGACATCAGTCTAATTAATTAGAAAACTTCTTCATTGCTAGTTTTGCTACACTGTCTTTTTCTAAAAAACTAAACGTACAACTTTCTAAAGATATACTCCCGCTCTTGTTTGACACTCGCCGAGTTGTCGATTGCTTTTAAAGAGTTCCTTGTGCCAATAGAGTCTGAGGCGAAGCGTGAATCACCCGAAAAACGGAACAGAGCCGCTTAATAAGGAGGGCACGAGTTATTAAGGTGGGAGAATTCGTATCTAAAAGTCTTCGAATGGTGGAACGAGCCTACACCCGAAGCGAATTTCACTTGTGAGACAAAATTAATATGTCTGAAATGACCATGAACATGTCTAAATCGACAATGTTTGAAAGCGTTTACTTTTATAAAATATGAAAAAAAAGAGGAGGTCAACGACATGAAGCTAGGTGTAAATACGGTTTTGTTTGGAGGCTACGATCTGCAAACAGCCCTCAATTATATTCAATTTACCGGCTATGAAGGAATAGAGTTATCGTCAATTGTCGGGATGGCTGAGCATTTAAGCGATACGGCTAGCAACGACAAGCTTACGGAAATCAGAGGAATGGCAGATAGGGCCGAGCTGGAATTGTATTGTATTGAAGCGGCAACAGACATTTTAGTTGAAGCGAATCAGGAAAGAACGAAACGTGTATTCGAACGGGCAGAAAAGCTCGGAATTCCGATGGTCACGGTTGGAAGCTCAGGGAAATCGGATGATGAAGAGCAAACGGTGAAGTCGATTAAGGTGATTGAAAAAATGGCACAGGCCGCTTACGACAGCGGGGTCAAATTTGCGCTGAAGCTTCATTACGGCCAAAGCATTTATAATACGAAGACGGCATTGCGCCTTATGAGTGAAGTTAAGCACCCTGCTCTCGGCTTAAACTTTGATGCCACTCATGTTGGCAGAGTCGGCGACGATCCTGTGGAGGCGCTCGAAGATTTAAAGGATTATATCATTCATATGCACATTCGCGACACGCTACTGGAACAGCTGCAAATTGCTCCACCGGAAAAGCAAATTGCCGGGAGAGGGACTGTTCCATTAAGAGAGCTCGTGCGAAAAACGGTTGAAATTGATTATAAAGGGGCGACAGTTCTGGAGATTATTGGTGCGAATAGCTATGAATTGCCTCAAGTGACCGCCATTGCTGCTGAAAGTCGCGGATATTTATCCAGATTGTTTGAAGAAGCGTCGGAGCAATGAAACCGATGATTAAAGCTGCTGTCGTTGGTGTGAATCATATCGGAAATATTCATTGCCAAACCTATCAGCAACACCCAGATACAGAGCTCGTCGCCGTTTGTGACTTGGTTGAAGAGCGAGCACGGCGAAGCGGTAAGGAGTACTCGGCTAAAGCGTATACTAGTCTGGAATTATTGCTTAAGGAAGAGGATGTTGATCTAGTCAGTGTAGCAACAGCCGGTGAAGAAAATGGTAGTCACCACTATCAGCCGGTCATGCTCGCAATAGAAGCAGGTAAGGACGTTTTGGTTGAGAAGCCAATATCCAACTCAATCGAGGAAGCCCGAAAAATGGTCAAGCGTGCACGAGAAAAAGGAGTCCGACTCGCTTGTAATTTGAATCATGCTTCGTTCCTACCGCCTATAAAGGAAAGGAATTAATCGAAAACGGTGCGTTGGGCCAGCTTCTCTTTGTCAACATGAAGCTGACGATCGAGAATCCGCGCGATGTGACACCTTGGTTTCATTTAAGAGCGCTTCACCCCCATTCCATTGATGTGATGAGATATTTTTGCGGTGATATCGCACGAGTTCAATCGTTTATGGTGCAAGCACCAGGGCGAGACACATGGTCAACAGCCTCGATCAATTTCGAATTTAGAAATGGAGCCGTTGGGCATTTGACAGGGAGCTACGATATGTCGATGCGACATCCGATTGAGTTTTGTGAAGTTGCAGGGAATCAAGGACGTTTTGAGATTGATAACATTTATGAGCGCTTCCATTATTATCCTCACCAAAGCGATGATCTGCTGACGCTCCGAAATTCTGTTATGACCGGAACGGCTAGCTTTAACGATACGTTTAAAAACAGAATCGAGTATTTAATTAAAGAAATCCGTGATGACATCGCGCCGCAAGCCATTGCTGCTTCTGGTGCCGATGCCTTAGCTGTACAGGAAGTAATCGAAGCTGCGATTCAATCTCAACTCAGGAATGGTGCGGTCATAGATTTAGCTCAATAGAGGGGGAAAACGATGATTGGTCATAGAAGCTGGATTATTCCGGACGGCTTTCTCCAGCCTAAAAGTACAGGAAGCCAAGTGAGCCATGAGGCTGTCTGTGTATTAAATGTCACAGACCAGGATGCATCGATTAAGCTAACCTTTTATTTTGAAAAGCAGGAACCGCTGCAGCCTTTTCGATCGTTTTGCGGCGCACAGCGTACCCATCATATTCGGCTTGACTTGCTGACCGATCAGGAAGGACAGCAAGTTCCAAGAGGTGTTCCTTATGCAATAAAAGTGGATAGCGATGTCCCAGTCATCGTGCAACACAGTCGACTCGATACTTCACAGGAAGCGTTAGCCCTGTTTACAACGATGGCTTATCCGGTTGAAGCAAAATAAATGGAGGGAAATGATATGACGATAAAGGTTGGTGTCGTAGGTGTTGGAAATATTGGAAGTATCCATGCCCGAATATACAAGGAGAGCACGAAGGCGGAGCTTGTTGCCGTTTGCGATCTCGATCGGGAAAAGGCTGATCGAGCCGCTGCAGCATATGGCGCTCAGGCTTTTTATCGTGTCAAGGACATGCTTGATAGCGGGATTACGCTCGATGCTTGTAGCGTAGCAACAAAAGGAGAGGAAAATGGCGGCGAGCATTATGAGCCGACGATGGAACTGCTGAGGGCCGGTATAGCCGTTCTCGGAGAAAAGCCGATTTCAAATCAGATTGCAGAAGGGGAAAAAATGGTTGCATTGGCAAGAGAGAAGCGGCTCCCTTATGGCGTCAATTTAAATCACCGCTTTACACCGGCTGCTGCTCAAGCTAGAGAATGGATTGACGAAGGAAGGCTTGGGGCGCTTCATATGATAAATATGCGCATGTGGATTAATAATCCGGTGGAGACGTCACCGTGGTTCCATTTGCGTGCTCTTCATCCTCACTCCTTCGATGTCATTCGCTATTTTGCCGGAGACATAAAAAAAGGTAGCCGCATTTATGATGAAGGGCGAGGGAAGGAACATTTGGTCAAATGCACAAGTCCTCCTTTCCTTTGAAAATGGAATGATCGGTAACCTTGTCGGAAGCTATGATGCCGGGGGGAGCTACGGACTCGAACAATGCGAGGTAGTCGGTTCTAAGGGGCGCTTTGTTTTGGAAGACGCTTGCGAGCAACTCACGTATTATTCGCGTGAAGGGATTGAAACGGAGACGTATCGTTATTTAGGAGGGATGCGCTCCTTTAACGAAACGTTCAAAAGTAGAATTGACGCCTGGATCGACCAGCTATACGAAAAAGCTGCCCCTCATGAAATTGATGGTTCTGGGGAAGATGCTCTCAAGGCGCAGCGTATCATCGAGGCAGCGATAGCATCGTGGGAAACCGGACAAATTGTTGAACTTTAAAAAAAGGAGCGTAATAAAGATGACGAAAAAGCCCAACGTCCTTCTTTTCGGGATCGATAGTCTTTGGAGTAAGCATATGAGCCTTTACGGATACAAGCGGCAAACGACACCGCACATCGATAAGTACGCTGAAGGAGGAGTCGTATTTGAAAACCATATCAATCCGAGTATCCCTACGACCCCAGGCTACGCTTCCATGCTAACCGGGATGGATTGCTTTGGAACAAATGTTGTTGCCCTTCGCCATAAAGGGCCGTTAGGAGGCCATGTGACGACATTGGCGGAAGTTCTTAATAAAGAAGGCTATAATACGACCTGCATTGGCTTCACCGGCAATCCATCGGCTAGAGGCTTTCAAAGCTACTTGGATTATGAAGGGTGGGGCACAGACGAAAATGGCCGCAGTCCCAAAGCGGAAAGGTTAAACGAAGTCGCCCTTCCTGAGCTAAAACGTCTGAATGAGGAGGGGAAGCCGTTCTTTTTGTTTTTGCGCCATATGGACCCCCACTCTCCGTATTTACCGCCACGTCCTTTTGATCGAATGTTCTATAGTAAGGATGAATGCGATCCGGACAATCAGTCGCTAGATGCTGTGTATCGATTTAAGCCTTTTGCAGACTATTTTAAATCATGGTTCCCAGACAAATGCACAGATTCGGAATACATCGATGCTCAATATGATGGCGCTATCGCTTATATGGATGCTTGTATGCAGAAAATCTTTACTGCGCTGGCGGAACAGGGGATTGAAGAAGAGACGCTCGTCATTATCACATCCGATCACGGTGAAACCTTGAACGAGCATGAATGCTATTATGACCATCATGGGCTGTACGAGTGTACGTTAAACATTCCGCTCATCCTTCGTTTTCCCGGAAAACTACCTGCTGGAAAACGCTTAATGGATAGCTCTGACATTAAAGATGTGATGCCGACGATTTTGGAGCTAATTGGAATCGAAGCAAGTATTGAGATGGACGGGGAGAGCTTAGTGCCGCTTTGGGGGAACGGAAAGCGAGCAGCTCAAACCGAATACTATTTAACAGAAGCAACTTGGATGCGCAAGCACGGTTGGCGAACGCCGGAATGGAAATTAATTGTCGCATTGGAGCCGGATTTGCACTTTAAACCCGAGATCGAACTATACAACTTAGTTAAGGATCCGAAAGAGCTACACAATGTAGCGAGTGAGAGCCAGAGGTCGTTGACTTACTTCATTCAAGAATGCTAGCGCATATAAAAAAGCGGGAAGCGGAAACCGGCAGGCAAAATCCGATGTATACGAATACGGATTGGCACGGCTGTGGCACAGGTCCGTTCAAAACGTCACAGGAGGCTTATGACTCCATGTACATCGGCACGCCTAAAAGCGCACAAAGACTGCAGGAAAAATAATTAAATCGGAAGCTCTTTATCCACCGTAGCCAATGCTGCGGTGGAATGGAGAATAGGACAAGCACTAGTGACTAAAAACAAATAACTGAGTATTGATTAAATTCTAACAATAAATAAGCAAAGGAGGCTAAACGATGAGAAAGGTTTTTTTTCTTGCTATTCATCTCTTTTTTTTGCCGCTGTTGTAGTGGGCTGTGTGGCGGAATCTCAGAGTCAGTGTCCGATAGTGAAGAGGAGCACGACAGCGAAGCGGGTCGCTCTACTGCCGAAGGCGTCGATCTATCAACAATTGACCCGAGTACGATTACTTCATTTCAGCAATCTTCTTATTTTGACGAAATGGACTTGCCATCTGTCGAAGAACGATTGCCTGATGTTCCGAAGATTGTCAATGAATTTCCTCCTGAACAGCTAGCATTTGAAATTGGACAATACGGTGGCACATTGAGAACGGCAACAAATGATGTCAGCTTCAATCCAGATATTTTTGTGATGGCGAATGAACCATTGATTAATACACCTGGAATTATTGGCGAGGAGTTTACGCCAAATATTTTAGAGGATTTTGAGGTTAATCAGGAGCAAACGGACTTCACTTTTTATATGCGTGAAGGCTTGAAATGGTCGGATGGAGAGCCGGTAACCGTGGAGGACGTCCGTTTTACGATCGAAGATGTCATTTTTAATGAGGAATTGACTCCGGTGTTTCCATCATGGTTAAGGGATCAAGGTAATCCTGAAGGAGAGCCGATGACCTTTGAAGTGCTTAACGACTATACGTTTAAAATTACGTTTAATGAGCCATACGGTGGCTTTCTTGCGCGAATCGCGATCCAAGGCTGGCGTGATACACCGATTTACTGAAGCCAGCGCATTATTTAAAGGATTACCATATTGATTACGCAGATTCTGAGCAATTAGAAGCCTTAATTAAGGAAGAAGAGCTGCCTGAGAGTGATTGGGATGAATTATTTAGCATCGTGGATGTGACAAACTGGGATCTGACTGATCGAAAAGCCATTGGCTTTCCTGTTTTATATCCGTGGATGATTACTTCTTATTCTGACGGCTTAGCGATTTTTGAAAGAAACCCTTACTATTTTAAAATTGATCCGGAAGGTAACCAGCTTCCATATATCGATACGCTTGAAAGCCGTTTAGTTGAGGATCAGGAAATGGTCACCTTAGAGACGATTGCCGGTAATTTGGACTTTTCGCGCGAGAACGGAGCGTTAAATAACATGCCGATTTACCGCGAAAATGAAGAAAACGGGGGCTATCGTGCAGTTCTAATGAATATGCACAACGATCCGACGAACCTTCACCTGAATTTAACGTACGACAATGATACGTGGAAAGAGGTTGCGAACGATGTCCGATTTCGGAAGGCTTTGAATATGGCGATCGATCGTGAGGAAATTATTGAAGCAATTTACTACGGGTTCGCTGAACCATCGACGATAATCGATGTTTCCTACGATCCTGAAGAAGCGAATCGTTTACTGGATGAGATGGGAATGGAAATTGGTTCGGACGGATATCGGCAAGCGCCGAATGGTGAAAGCTTCCGAATCGACATTGAAATTGCCGACCACTCCCCTGATTTTATCCCGGTTACCGAATTGTATATGGAATATTGGCAAGCTCTTGATCTAAACATCACAATGAAGCTAATTGATATTGGCCTGTGGGATACGAGAAACCAGGCTAATGAATTAATGGCAACGATGATGTGGACGCATACGCCGTTATGGCACAACCCGGATTGGGACGGTCACTGGGGGAGGGAATGGAGTGAGTGGAAAAACTCAACAGGAACAAAAGGGGAGGAGCCGCCTGAAGATGTGAAGCGCATCCATCATTTATTGGACCAGCTCTTCGTCGTTCCAGTTGAAGAAGCGGTGGACATCGATAATCAAATTCGTGCAGAAATGAATGAACACTTCTGGTTTATTTCTCCGCTTGAGAACGTCAAGCAGCCATTGATTGTCAATGCCAAATTAGGAAATATACCAGAAGAAGATAGTGGGGCAATGGCTATTGCCGTCAATTTCTCTGGCGAGCAATTGTTTTATCGGGAGTAAGCTGATTCAATTGACGTTCTTAACCGATGGTAACCTTTGAAAGGAGGCGTCTTTGTCAATGCTGCTCAATTATATCGGAGCACGATTGCTGCAATTAATTCCGTTGTTGATTGCGATTACGATTATTATTTTTGTTGTGATTCAGCTGCCCCCGGGTGATTACTTAACGACTTACATTGCTAACTTAGAAAGGGCCGGCGCCGATGTATCAGAAAGCTATGTTCAAAATTTAAGAGATCGATATGGGCTCGATCAACCGATTTATTTACAATACTTCATCTGGATGAAAAATATTATTTTGCAGGGCGATCTCGGTCGCTCCTTTCAATGGGAAGCTCCTGTTACTCAAGTGATTGGTGAACGGATCGGGATTACGATGTTTATTGCGATTCTCACATTATTGTTTACTTGGCTTATCGCTCTGCCAATCGGAATATATTCAGCGATTCGTCAGTATTCACTTTTCGATTATTTATTTACCTTTTTCGGGTTTATTGGCCTGGCGACCCCTAGCTTTTTAATCGCTCTGCTGATCGTCTACGTCGTTTTTACGACGACAGGGGTTTCTTTGACGGGGTTATTTTCGCCGGAATTCCAAGGTGAGCCTTGGAGTATCGGGAAGTTTTTCGACATGCTACCAAGACTGTGGCTACCGATCGTCGTTGTTGGAACTGCTTCGGTTGCCGCATTGATCCGAGTTACAAGAGCGATGCTTTTGGACGAATTGCAAAAGCAATATGTGATTACAGCAAGGGCAAAAGGGGTGTCAGAACATAAGCTTCTATTTAAATATCCTGTACGAGTGGCGATTAACCCGTTAATTAGCACGATAGGCTGGACATTACCAGCGATCATTGGCGGAGAAATCATTGTCTCGATCGTTTTGAATTTGCCGACGACAGGACCGATGCTGCTGAGGGCATTGCAGTCACAGGATATGTATTTAGCTGGCGGTTTCATTTTGATTATTAGCGTGCTAACAGTCATAGGGACGCTCATTTCTGATATTTTACTAGCTTGGCTAGATCCGCGGATCAGATTCGGAGGAGGGAGCGAATGAGTCCAAAGATGCAAAAACAAACACAAACGCCATTACCGCCAAACAGTCTTGAGCCTTCCGACGAAATCGGAAAACGGGAAGAAACGTATCAAATAGCTACGCAATGGCAGCTGATTTGGTGGAAATTCCGTAAGCATAAAGCAGCGATGATCGCCGGTCCATTATTATTGCTGCTGTTTGCTGTTGCTTTCTTTTGTCAGTTTCTCAGTCCGACAGTACCCGGAGAACGAAATTCGGATTACCGCCATGCACCGCCGCAATTGATTCGCTTTTATGACCCGGAGGTGGGCTTTAGCTTTAGACCGTTTGTTTACGATTTGTCGATGGAAACGGATCAAGAAACGTTTCGCCGTTCTTTTGTCGAGGATCGCTCGAAGAGACATTACCTTCAGTTTTTTTACTCGTGGCCACAGCTATAGCTTTTACGGATTGTTTGAAACAAATATTCATTTTATCGGAGTCGCCGATGCGGAAGCCCCATTTTTTTTCTAATGGGTAGCGATCAATTAGGACGGGATTTATTCACTCGAACGCTTTATGCTTCACGTACCTCTCTTTCCTTCGGTTTTGTCGGAATCGTATTTACCTTGATGATCGGGCTCATTCTTGGCGGGCTCTCGGGGTATTTAGGAGGGATAACAGATACGATTATCCAGCGGTTAATTGATTTAATTTTGTGTATTCCAACGATTCCGCTTTGGATGGCCTTAGCGGCAGCATTACCTCGGGATTGGTCGTCTGTGCAAATTTATTTAGGAATGGTGATTATTTTCTCGATTATAGGCTGGACTGATTTAGCAAGGGTCGTCAGAGGGAAGCTGCTTTCATTAAGGGAAGAGGATTTCACAATGGCCGCACGGCTTTCGGGCGCAAGTAATGCAAGGATAATCAGAAAGCATTTGATTCCTTCATTTTCTAGCTATATTATCGTCAGTATCACGATTTCAATACCAGGAGTCATATTAGGAGAGACGGCATTAAGCTTTTTAGGACTAGGGTTACAGCCGCCGGTGGTTAGCTGGGGAACGCTGTTGCAGGATGCCCAAACGCTTGAAGCATTGGCTCATCATCCCTGGTTATTATGGCCTTCAGCCTTTGTCGTCTTTGCGGTACTTATGTTCAACTTTTTGGGAGATGGGCTTCGAGATGCGGCCGATCCGTATTAAATAAGGAGTGTTGGGTGATGACAAATCACACAGTAGAAGGGACACCGATTGAATTGGCTCCCGATACGGTTTTGGAAGTTAGGAACTTAAAGGCGCACCTACAGCTGGATGAAGGTCTACTTAAGGCTGTTGATGGTGTCAGCTTTTCCTTAAAACAAGGGAGGACACTAGGCATTGTTGGCGAAAGCGGCAGCGGAAAAAGTGTCGCATCGCAGGCGCTCATGCGAATAACACCTCCGATCGCCACACTGGACGGTGAGGTCTTGCTGCGGAGAAGGAGGAAGGAAAAAGCTCACCAAATTGCCAATATTATTGACATGCGTAAAAACAGTGTAGAGCTACGAGATATCCGCGGCGGCGAAATTGCAATGATCTTTCAAGAACCGATGAAAGCGTTTTCCCCAATTTATACGATTGGCAATCAAATTTCAGAGGCGATTTTGCTTCATAATCAGGTCGAGCAAAGCAAAGCAAAGGAGCTTGCGATTGAATCGCTTCAAAAGGTCGGCATGTCCAACCCCGCCCAACGTTATGAGCAATATCCGCACGAGCTTTCCGGGGGCATGCGGCAGCGGGCGATGATTGCTATGGCTCTTTCCTGTAATCCGTCGATCTTAATCGCTGATGAACCGACAACTGCTTTGGATGTCACAGTACAAGCGCAAGTTCTCCAGCTTATTAATCATTTGAAAGAGCGGTTAAATACAGCTGTTATTTTTATTACGCATGATTTAGGAGTCATTGCGGAAATGGCAGATGAAGTGGCGGTCATGTATTTAGGTGAAATTGTCGAATATACTGATGTCGATTCTTTATTCCACGAGCCTCTTCATCCATATACAAAGGCGTTGTTAAAGTCGATGCCTTCCATGGCAAAGCGGAATGAGCGATTGCAGGCGATTAAGGGCAATGTTCCGACTCCGATTAACCTTCCTGAGGGATGCCGCTTTTTTTTCTCGCTGTAGTTTTGCCAAGAAAGGCGTTTGTAATGTCAAGGATATTCCGCTGAAAGAGGTAAAGGGTGGCCATAAGGTTCGCTGTATTCGTTGGAATGAAATCGAGGAAGAGGTGTAGGGCAATGGAAGAGAATTGCTTATTAGAAGTAGAAGACTTTCAAAAGCACTTTCCGATCAAGAAGGGGTTTTTTTAAACGAATCGTTGGCCATGTGAAAGCCGTAGATGACGTCAATTTCTATATTAACGAAGGGGAAACGTTTGGCCTAGTGGGAGAGTCGGGCTGTGGAAAAACTACTTTAGGTCGTTGCATTTTGCGCGCGATCGAGCCTACCGGAGGAGCAGCAAGGTTTAAAGAGGAGGATGGCGATATTGTCGAGATAACCGCCTTGGAAAATCAGGAGCTTAGAAGGGTGCGGAAGGAAATGCAAATGATTTTCAAGATCCCTATTCATCCTTAAATCCACGGATGACCGTTCTGAATATCGTTGGCGAGCCGCTAGTTTGCTATAACATCGCTAAAGGGGAAGCTTAAAAAATCGAGTGCGGGAGCTGATGGAACTGGTCGGTTTAAATAGCATGCATTTAGAACGCTATCCTCATGCGTTTAGTGGTGGGCAACGCCAAAGGATCGGCATTGCCCGTGCTTGGCGCTCGATCCGAAATTAATCGTTTGCGACGAGGCCGTATCAGCCCTCGACGTTTCCGTCCAAGCGCAAATTCTGAATCTGCTTCAGGAATTACAGGAGAAGCTAAACCTTAGCTATTTGTTCATCTCACATGATTTGGGAGTGATCGAACATATTTCTGATCGCGTCGGGGTCATGTATGTCGGAAAAATGGTTGAAATGGCTTCAACGGAAGAGCTATTTAAGCGACCGCGGCACCCATATACAGAGGCGCTGCTGTCTGCAAAACCGACGACGGATCCGCGCATTCAAGCAGAACGGATTATTTTAAAGGGGGAAGTGCCAAACCCGGCTGAGCCTCCTTCGGGCTGTTATTTTCACCCACGCTGCAAATACGCAAAAGATATATGCAAGCACGAGGCACCGGTTCTGCAAGAACAAGCTCCCGGCCATTTTTCAGCCTGCCATTTCGCTGAAGAGCTCGAGCTTCAAGGAACGGTTAGTGCTCGATGACCTCGCTTGCTTTAACCTTGCTCATATCGCTAATTGCTTTTGTTTTATTTACGATCGGAACCATTTGGTATGTACAATTTCTCGTCAAAAAAAATCGTTGGGGAAAAGCATGGGAGCATCGAAGAAATTATGAATTCCGGAGAAGCCCCTCGTCAATGGTCCATGAAATATGATAAAAAAAATTCAAAGATTACGAGCTCGTAATTCGAGCGAACAGCGCATCGCACGAATACAAAAAAAAGGCCCAACAAACGTATTTATCCCGCCTGTATCAGCTAGAGCGTTATATTAAACAAACGAGTCTCATCGATAGCGAAATTACTCGTAAGCAAATCGCGCTTCAGCTCGAAACGATACGTCAGGAATGGGAGGAGCAGAAGTTATGACCAGAAGGACGGGCAGAAAGAAAGCAGTGCTCACACTTCTAGCTCTTATTTTCTAGCCGCCGTTACGGGGGCGCTCGGATTAATAAATTGGTTTTTATTACGTGATGCCACATTCGTATTCTTGACCAATAGTACGATTAATCCATGGTCGTGGCAAGCGATCGATTATTTCAGCTTCATTTTATATGGAATACTTTGGCTCGTTCTAGTGCTATTCAGTCAATACGATTATAAAAAGGGATAGAGCAAAAAAGATTAAGGCGGAAATTTTGCTTATTGACAAGCGTTCAATTGTTTTTGCTTGTTTTCACGCAAATCTATATTCTCTATGCCTCCTTAGGCTATATCGATCTGCTCGGGGCAGCACTTGTTTTTAGCCAAAGTCTTCTTGCAATCGCTTTATTTTGTATCGCCTTCTGGAATCGGGAACACATACCTCGCCGTAAGAGGCATAATCATTCATTGAAAGGCAGGGAGTAATTATGGATATCGGTGTCGTGTCGCGAAGCTTTCCACAAATGAGTAATAGGGAGGTCGCTCGCTACTTGAGCGAAAATCGTTTCAAGTGGACAGAGCTCTGCTTTTCTCAAGTCGATTCGGATTATTGGGTGTATAACGGACGATCTGAGCTGAGTCATCTAACCGATCAAAAAAGTCAGGAGATTGTTGACGTTTATCGGGCGCACGGAGTTGAAGTTGCCTCACTCGGCGTTTTTACTAATTTGCTTGAACCAGATGAGAAGGAGCTCGAAAAAAACCTCGCTTATTTCGAACGTCACATGCAAATCGCTTCCTTGAACCAAATTCCGGTTGTCGCGACAGAATGTGGCTTTGTGCAGGGAGAGAGGGGGATTCGTGCCGATTACTATGAAGAGGATTTCGGCCGTCTATTAGCTGTCTTCAAATGGCTAACGCAAAAAGCGGAGCAATATCGGGTGGAGGTGGCGCTTGAGCTTGTGTGCTCGATGTCGTTCCGAGCGCGAAGCGAACAGCAGATTTTATCGAGCAAGTAGGTTCGGAACGGTTGAAGGTTTTGCTTGATCCGGCCAATTTGATTGCAAACAATACAGAAAAGGAGATGTTTGCTTATTTGGCCGAGCATATTGCCTATTTTCATGGCAAGGATCGGAAAGTCAACGATGCAAAAGGTAGGATCGTCGGTGACGGTGATATTAACTGGCCATATTTTCTTGAGCTGTATCATCAAAACACTGATGGACTCCCGTTTATCTTGGAATACGTAACGATTGAAAACGTATGCAGCGTTCGCGATCGAGTACTGGCGTTAAGCAGAAATGGGGAATCGGCATTTAATTAAGGCAGCAGCCGAAGCGATTGATGAAACAAGGGTCTGCACGATCCAAATTTATAGTTTAAAGATAAGAATGACGGAATATCGACCCGGTAGGACTGTGGAAGCCTTTTCGGATTCATTGGTTCATCGGGTGAGTAGATTCCTTTGCTCCCCTGACGGTGCAGCTTGCCAAGATGAGTTCACTAAAAGGTTGACAATACCATTGGAGTGCAGTCATCCATAGATATAGCATGACAGGAAGAGTGCCTTCTTCACCGGGCCGAATTCAACTCCGAGCACTTCCTTATATCCGCAAGTGTAAAAATGGCTTTTAATAGCTTAGAAGGAATGATTTAAAAATCTGACCAAGAGGTGAAGGGATGAATACGAGATATTCAACTGCAGATTTTTAAAGGAGACGGCATTTCCATTTTGGATTGAGCGAACGATCCACACTGCTGATAATGGCCCGCCCGTCCATAGCCATGAATTCGTTGAACTCATCTATGTCATTAGTGGCCATGCCGTACATTTGTTTGAAAATCACCGCTATCAAATATCGGCAGGAGACGTTTTCATTATTAATCCTGGTGAAAGCCATACGTATGAAGTAAATGTGGGCGAAAAGCTTGAAATTGTCAATTGTCTCTTTATTCCGGCATTAATTGAAAAATCCTGGCTAAGGGAGGTTGGGATTTCGCAGTCGATGGATTATTTTTACGTTCATCCTTTTCTTGACGATCAGGAAAGGTTCCATCACCGTTTGAACTTGCACAATAACGGAAACCAACTGCTACTCATCTTGGAGGCTATGATCAATGAGTTTCATGAAAAGCGAACCGGCTATTGCAAAATCATTCGCTTACAGTTAGTTGAATTGCTAATTTTGCTTTCCCGCTTCTATCAGGAACAGAATTCCAAACGACTGGCAGCTGCATGCATTAGCGATCATCAGTTGCTCGTTAAACGCATTTGTGGGTATTTGGAGCGCCATTATAACCAAAAACTTAGCGTTGAAACAATTTGTGAGATGTTTAATATTAGTACGCGCCAATTAAATCGGATCTTTAAACAAGAGACGAATCGAACTGTCATTGAAATGGTGCAGCATATTCGGGTGGAGCGGGCAAAGCATTTCCTGTTAACGACCAATGACAAAGTCATTACGATTGCCGGAAAAGTGGGGTATGATGACCCCGCCTTTTTTTTACCCGCTTATTTCTGCGCTTTGTTAATACGCCTCCAGGAAAATATCGCACGAAGGCAAAAGCAGACTATTTCCAATACGATAAAAGTCAAGTGACATAAACGAATACCGCCAAGCGAGCTCTCGCTACACCGTTACGAATATGAACAAAAGGCTTAATTAGCCATCAAGAAGGCTGAATCGGCAATGATGCAAAAACATCGAGCAATTAAGATAAGCATATAAAAGACAGAGTTAAGCGAGGGATATCTGTGAAAATTATTTTTATTTCAATAGATACTTTGCGAGCGGATCATTTAGGCTGTTACGGGTATCACTACAATACGAGTCCTTATTTGGACCAGATTGCTTCAGAGGGTGTTTTGTTTGAGCAAGCATTTGCTGCTGATATTCCGACGGAGGTCGCGCATACTGGCATCTTTACTGGTAAGTCGGGCTGACTACGGGGGTCGTTTCTCATGGTTCCGATTTGAGTTTTTTTGCCTAAATCGGTGGAATGGCTCCCGACCCTTTTGAGAGATGCAGGGTATACGACAGCGGCGGTTGATAACATGTACCATATGCAGGAATGGTTTGCCCGTGGTTATCAATACTATATTAATTCAGTTGGAGGCACTCGCTGGATCGATGGGCGCAAAGTAAATGATTTGGCAAAGCGTGGCTTAAGGAGCACAAGGATGAAGATTTTTTTCTTGTTTCTCCACTATTGGGATCCTCATACGCCGTACCTCCCACCGAAGGAATATATTCCGCAGTTTTATCCAAGCGATCGGGATCCGTTTGCGGCGATTCATAATAGTATTGAGCCAGCTTACAATCATCTGGCCTATCCGTTTTTTTAAGCATCATCATTTTGATTTGCTCGGTCCTATTCGAGATGCAAATTATATTAATGCCCTGTACGATGCAGAAATCCGTTATTTGGATGACCTCATCAAAGAACTGGATTCGTTCTTAATGGAATTAGGCATTTATGAGGACACGTTCATGATTTTATTTGGCGATCATGGGGAAAGCTTGACTGAGCATCAAATCTTCTGGGATCATTGCGGCTTGTACGATCCGACGGTACGAGTGCCACTCATTATGCGCTGGCCAGGGTCTATTTCGCCGCAAAAGCGAGTAAAAGGTCAGGTTCAGCAGGTGGATTTGATGCCAACGATTCTCGATGCCTTGCATTTACCATTGCCGGAGAGGATGGATGGAAAGAGCCTGTGGCAAACGATTGAAGGAAAAAAATCGGAAACGCATAAGTATGTCTATTTGAGCGAATGCGCTTGGCAGGCAAGTCGCGGTCTACGGACATTAGATTTTAAGCTGATTCAAACGATGGATGCTGGACTTTTCCAACGGCCTAAAATAGAGCTCTTCAACCTAAATGAGGATCCAGAGGAGACGAAAAATCTAGCTGAAGCAGAACCGATGCAAGTAAAAAAAAATGGAGCGTTTACTAGAGCAATGGGTCAACGAGAAGTTAAAAGGAGAACAGGACCCAATAAAGGAAGTGCTAAAAAAGCAAGGGTTGCCGTTCAAAAAACGGATCGAGCGAATCTTGGCAGAGGTTGGTTTATCCTGGGAGGAATGGCAGGAGAACCCTAGCAGGGAAAGGTTTGATCGGCTGCATGAACAAATGAAAGGGGTGAGGCACAGGTGAACCACCAGCAGACATTGAAGCCATTCGATAACGGCATTGCTGCTCATGGAGGCAAGCTAATAAACCGCCTTTTAAGCGGGAAGGAGCGCGCAGATGCGCTGGAGGATGCCCGTGGCCTCCCAGCTCTCATCCTTTCACCGTGGTCATTGTCCGATTTGGAGCTGATTGCGATCGGCGCATATAGCCCGTTAACTGGGTTTATGGGGAGTGCCGATTATCGACAGGTGCTCGAAACGATGCGTTTGGTTGACGGAACGGTTTGGAGCTTGCCGATTACATTATCAGTAACCTCCGAACAGGCGGCATCCTTTGCGATTGGCGATACGATAGCGTTAAAAGGTGAGGATCATACGCTCTATGGATTGCTGCAGTTAAACGAAATCTATGGCTTTGAGCCTTCAGTTGAAGCCTCACTTGTTTACGGAACTACAGAGCCAGAACATCCCGGTGTCCGGCAAGTATTTCGAAAGGGGAGCTGCAATCTTGCCGGTTCGATCCAATTACTGAATCGTCCTTCTCACCATCCATTTGAACGATTTTATTATGACCCGCTGGAAACGAGAAAGAAATTTCGCGAGGCAGGCTGGAACACAATCGTCGGCTTCCAGACGAGGAACCCGGTCCATCGCGCGCACGAATATATTCAAAAAACAGCGCTCGAAATCGTCGACGGTTTATTGTTAAATCCCTTAGTCGGCGAAACGAAATCAGACGACATTCCGGCTAAAACGCGAATGGAAAGCTATCAGGTATTATTGAAGCATTATTACCCACAGGAGAGGGTTCAACTAGCGATTTTTCCGGCAGCAATGCGGTATGCAGGTCCAAGAGAAGCGATCTTTCATGCTTTAGTCCGCAAAAACTATGGCTGCACTCATTTTATTGTCGGAAGGGATCATGCTGGCGTCGGGAATTACTACGGCACCTATGCGCACAGGAAATCTTTCAGCAATTTAGCAGAGCCGAGATCGGGATTGAACCATTATTTTTTTTGAGCATAGCTTCTATTGCCAAAAATGCGGCGGTATGGCTTCGACGAAAACGTGTCCGCACGGCGAGCAGGAACGACTAATTTTGAGCGGAACAATGGTGAGAGAGATGCTGCGAAACGGTCAACGTCCACCAGCTGAATTCACTAGAGCTGAAGTTGCGGACGTCCTCATTCGTGATTTGGTGTAATGCAGTCAAGGATCAAGCATGCTCCTAGGACAGGCTTTGGCTTCCCGGTGTTTACTGTCATTACACGCGCTAAGCCACTTTCAAACAGATAAGGAGCCGACATAGGTTATGGACATTCAGATCGTCATCGTTTTAATCGTCATCGGTTTCATGATGGTGGCGATGGTAAACGAAATCGCTCGGCCTCATCTGATCATGCTCAACTCGTTAGCTGCATTATTTTTACTCGGTGTCATTTCTCCCGCCGCTGCTTTGCGAGGGTTTTCGAATGAAGGAATGTTTACAGTAGCTTTGCTGTTCATCGTAGCAAGAGCTGTTCAGCAAAGCGGTATTCTTAAATACGTCGTTCATTTTGTGCTTGGACAAAAGCTGATTCGAGTTATTTACTTGCGCGTTTAATGCTACCAGTCGCCGGACTATCAGCCTTTCTTAATAATACACCGCTTGTCGTGATGTTTACTCCTGAAGTAAGAGACTGGTGCTTAAAATACAACCTGTTTCCTTCTAAGCTGCTGCTGCCTTTATCCTATGCCGTTATTCTAGGCGGGACTATGACGCTAATTGGAACGTCAACCAATGTACTAATTCATGGCATGATGATTGAACAAGGGTTAGAAGGCTATTCGATGTTCCAACTAGCGATAGTCGGAGCTCCGTTGGTACTCGTTGGGACTGCATTTATCGCTACGATCGGCTACCGCATTCTCCCGGAAAGGCGTCCACAATCCGAAAAAGAATTGAATGTAAGAACAAAGGAATTCTTAATAGAGGCGACTGTTAGACGTGGAGGCTCAATTGCGGATCGAACGGTAAAGGAGGCAGGCTTGCGTAACTTGGAAGGCGTATATCTGATTGCGATTATTAGAGGAGAAAATCGCCTTTATCCTGTTCCTTCGGATCATGTATTACAGGAAGGTGACCGACTGATTTTTACTGGTGCTGTTTCGACGATTGTCGATTTACAGGAAAATCCGGGTTTAAGGCTGGAAACTGGGACAAGGCTTTCCTTTAACGAGCTCAAGAACGGGAACGGGCGCTTGGTTGAAGCTGTAGTTTCGCAGCATTCGCCAATTGTCGGGAAGACGATTAAGCAGAATCGATTCCGCAGCCGCTATCAAGCAGGAGTCGTCGCCGTTCATCGCAATCAGGAAAGAATAGCGAATAAAATTGGAGAGATTCGGTTAAAGCCGGGAGATACATTGCTGCTTTTAGCAAAGGATGACTTTATCGCTAAATGGAGAACGATGTCAGACTTTTACGTCATCACGTCAGTCGATTTGCCAGAAATGAATCGAGGTAAGCATCCGATCGTAACTCTCGTGCTATTGCTCCTCATGATTGTACTCGTCGTTGCAAACGTGCTAACGATGCTGGAATCAGCTGTTTGCAGTCATCGCTTTGATCGCGATGCGCATTCTTTCCATCGAAGAAGCGAAAAAAATCGATTCAATGGAATGTACTACTCATTATTGCCTGTGCGATCGGAATTGGTGCAGGGTTGGAACAATCCGGAGCAGCAAATTGGCTCGCCGGGAATTTGCTTAAATTAACCGCAGGCGTTGGAGTCCTTGGTCTATTAGTCGCCCTTTATTTGCTTACGACGTTATTTACGGAATTGATGACAAACAATGCAGCGGCTGCGTTAATGTTTCCCATTGCTTTCTCGGCGGCCAAGCAGTTTGGAGCCGATCCGCTTCCTTTCTTTGTTACAATAACAATTTCAGCATCATGCTGTTTCATGACGCCGATTGGCTATCAGACAAATTTAATCGTTTACGGCTCAGGAGGATATCGCTTCTCGGATTACATCAAGGTGGGAATTCCGTTAAGTATTCTCTGTTTTCTCACGACAGTAAGTATCGTTTATGCGGTTTGGTTTTAGCTGTCAAAATTACATGTTTAATGCCTTCTGAATATGGTAAGGATGTGGATGACATCTTGAAGGAGGCAGAACATGAAGACAGAAAAAAATAAAATCGCTCCGACAAGCTATTTATTCTAATAGCAGGAATTTTTCTCATCAGCGCTATTTTACTGCTGTATGGAATTGGTCAAAAAAAAGGTTACTGTGACTCATTGGCAGGCAGAGCTCGTCGGAAGCGAGCAGACGTATCAAACCGGACAAGCTACTGATCTTCATTTGTTTTTAGAGGATGAGGCTGGTGAGCCGATCGAAGATGCAGATGTAGCTGTGACGCTCGATCGCCCAGTCACCGTTCATCAAATAAACAAGGTTATGCACCATGTGGAAGGTGGGCTTTATGTAGCAGAAGCTGTATTTTCGCTTCCTGGGACATGGGTCGTAATGGTTGAAGCCACTCAGGGAGATAAGCAATACAAAAACGAGTATTTAATCGAAGTTGAGGGGCCGATCATCGCTGAAGAAAGCCGCGATCCGGATGACTTATTCAAGCTGGAGCAAAAGCTACCTAATAAAATTAGAGAAGAGATCCAGCGTTTGATGAATGAGCAACAATAATACGCTCCTAGCAACAGTTTCAATCCTTTTGCTACTGTCAGGTAAGGCTATCTCATTGATTGCCCTTTTTAATGTTTTTGGATAATAGAATGTTGAGGATGGTGTCCTTTTTTTAGGATGCTATTTTTTTTAGCCCCCCGCATTTATGCCACCTCATTTGATTCCTTTGCTCGACCTAAACCATTGAAATATAATGAATGATGGTGATGAAGAAGACGCAAAATTAATATTCAATGAGGAACAGTGAAAGAAAGAGAGGGAAAAGATGGCTGTTAAACACTTAAAATTACATAATGGAGAAAGTCTTGCATATCGAGAATCAGGAATTGGCCAAAAAGCAATCATTCTCATACACGGTAATATGTGTTCAAGCGAACATTTTACTCCTTTGTTAAGGAAGATGTCTACAGAACGGTATACATGCTATGCTGTTGATTTAAGGGGGGTTGGAGACAGTTCATACGGTGTACCAATTAAAGCCATGCATGACTTTTCAGATGATTTATACGACTTTATATGTCAACTGGGCTTGTCTTCTGTGACATTAATAGGTTGGTCTGCCGGCGGGGCAGTTTGTCTCCAGTTCAGTATTGCTCATCCCGACCTTGTCAATGGAGTTGTCCTTTTAAATTCCGTGGGGATTAAAGGTGATCCGCTCATGAAGGAGGTGCAACAAGGAAGAGGTTTAGATCGCTACTTGAACAAATCCCAGATGTCTACTGCTCCTGAAGTATATTTTCCGCTACAAGCGATTAAGAGTAAGGATTTTAAAACGATGGACTCTCTTTGGAAAAAAAGGAATTTATACAAATCGTAAGCCGACTCCTAACGAGAACGAGAAATTAATCAATGCAACTTTGAAGCAAAGGAATTTAGTAGATGTATATTGGGCGCTTGCCCATTTTAATCTATCCAACGACCATAACGGCTATATAGAAGGCAATGGTCAAATCCGTTATATGGACATTCCTGTACTCAGTTTTTGGGGAGAGAAGGACATAATTATCTCTAGAGAAGTGGCGGAGGAAGCAGTGAAGAGCTTGCCGAACGCAGAGTTGCGCATTCTTTCTGATTGTGGTCATTCACCATTAGTCGACAGACTGAATGATGTCGTAGATGCTATCTCCAGGTTTATTGAAGGACTTTATCACAATTAGATTCTGAAAATGGCTTTTGTTGCTATATCTCAGGTTGCTCCGTTGCCCAGTTGGCTAGAGCTAGCCGTTATGAGGGCAGACTTTTTAAGTGATTCACTGATGAGGAAAGCTTCCCTAGTCTATTCATCAGTTGTTCTATCGGCGGTTGTCCATCAGTCCTTTGCTTATTTTTATCCTAACATTAATAAGGCATCGTGCAAAAATAAAGCACAAGGAGAATACGGCCTATTAATCCTCGCATAATTTTTCTCTTACCTACAGGGGGAGAAGAAACTTCGATAAACAATACGAATTTCAAGGCTAAGCAATAAGGCAACCACACCACTTCTTCAATTTATTGACTCAATTTCGCTTTTTCAACGAATGAATCAGCGCGGGAAGTGACGAAGCAAAGCTTTCTACGATAAGAGTCAATTTTTGCGAAATACTTTTTTTTAATAAAAGTGAAACCTTTTTCTCTTTATTACGTGTCTATATATAATAGAAGAAAAAAAATGAGTCTTGGCGAACAGATGGATTTCAAGGGCACCATTTTAACCATTTTTCTCCGCTTTTACGACTCCAGCATAGGCAATACTCCTTTATGCCACAAAATGCGTGCAAATGCGACTGTTTTCTTTCCGAAAATAAGGTATGATTGAGATATGATGAATGAACTAAGGGGTGAAGCCTTTGACAGGAAAACAATTGACAGGAGCTTCCAGCTGATGAAATCGTTAAATCGATCACTCATTTTAAACACGATCCGTCAGCATCAATTTATTTCACGAGCGGAAATTGCCCAAATCACGAAGCTAACGCCACCTACGGTTACTAATATTGTGAATGAACTGCTTGAAGCAGGACTTGTAAAGGAAAGTGAGGCTGGTAAATCAAGGGGTGGACGAAAACCGATTTTGTTGACGATTGAAGCAAAGCACTCTTATATGATCGGATTGGACGTTGGCGGTCATACGGTCAGAGTCGTCTTAACCGATTTAAATGCTGAAATCGAAGCAGAGGCAAAATTGCAGCTTCCAGCGCTGCTCAATCCGGAGCTTTTTCTCAATTTATTGACTGAAGCAACAAAAGAAGTGATTGCAAAAGCCGACATTCCGTTTGAAAAACTGCATGGAATCGGAATCGGGATGCACGGAATCGTCAATGCCAAGCATGGAAATGCTGAATTTGCTCCAAATTTCAAGCTGTCTCATATCCCGTTAAAACAGCATTTTGAAAAGACGTTCAGCTTACCGACGGTAATTGAAAACGATGCACGAGCTCTGGCTTTAGGTGAGAAATGGTTCGGCAATGGTCAAGGCTTCGAAAACCTCGTCTGTGTAAATGTCGGGATCGGGATCGGTGCTGGAATTATTTTAAACAACGAGCTGTTTCACGGCAGGGATGGGATTGCTGGGGAAATTGGTCATACTATTGTCGATTTGAACGGAAAACAGTGCACGTGTGGCAATTATGGCTGTTTGCAGACGGTTGCAGGTGGGAATCGTTTAAGGGAACGGGCGTTAGAGAGCATCGCTCAAGGACAGGAATCTTTAATTTGGACGGAAGCCAATGAGGATGAGGCACTTGTTACAGGAGAATTGATCTACGTTGCGCACGGAAAGGAGACAAATTGTCAATCGATATTTTAGCTGAGACGGGACGATATTTGGGGATTGCGATCATTAACTTGATCCACGTGTTAAATCCAGAACGAATCATCGTCGGAGGTGGGGTGTCAAAGGCGGGGCACTTTCTGCTTGGGCCGCTAAAGGATACAGTTAGACAAAATGCCTTGACGGAAAGAGCGAAGGAAACGGAAATTGTCTTATCTGAATTAAAAGATTACGGGACTGCTATCGGGGCGGTCACACTTGTGTTAAAGGATATTTTTGCGATTGAATCTTAGCGATTGACTCAAGATTTCAGCTCAAGTCAAAAGGAGAGAGAAACCGCAATGGCACAAATGTTATCAAGTGAAAAAAAGAAAAGAGCTGTTAGAAGCGTTCACTCAGGAGCCTCTTGATCTGCTTGTTATCGGGGGCGGAATTACTGGAGCGGGAGTTGCACTTGATGCTCAAGTACGGGGCTTGAAAACGGGTTTAATTGAAATGAGGGATTTTGCATCAGGAACATCGAGTCGTTCGACGAAGCTCGTATACGGAGGCTTGCAATTCTTCAAGCAAATGGACGTTAAACATGTATCAGAGGTTAGCAAAGAACGGGCAATTGTGTATGAAAATGCACCGCATGTCATTCGACCGGAATGGATGCTGTTACCTTTTTATAAGGACGGACCATTCAGCAGACTGACTACCTCTCTAGGCTTAAAGGTTTATGAGCGCTTTGCCGCCGTTAAAAAAAATGAACGGCGTCACATGCTAACGAAAAAGCAAGCGATTCAGGCAGAGCCTTTACTAAGCGCAGATCGGTTAAAGGGTGCTGGGCTATATGTTGAATATCGAACGGATGATGCGCGGTTGACAATCGAAACGATCAAGGAAGCCGTCAGAAGAGGGACTAAGGCTTTGAATTATTTGAAGGTCGAATCGTATTTGTACGAAGAAGGTCAGGCTGTTGGAGTGGTTGCTGTTAACCAGCTGACGGGAGAGGCACTCAAAATCTATGCCCGAAAGATCGTCAATGCGACTGGGCCTTGGCTCGATCGGTTAAGAGAACAGGATCGTTCAAAAAAATGAAAAGCGAATCGCTCTTTCAAAAGGAGTACACCTCGTTTTTGAGCATGAACGCATTCCTTTAAAGCAATCCGTCTATTTCGAAGCACCGAGTGATGGTCGGATGCTATTTGCGATACCGAGAGACGGCAAAACATACATAGGGGCAACAGAATCGTTTTTTTCCGGAGACCCGGCTGAACCAAGGCTGACAAGCAGAGAGCAATTATATTTAATTAAAGCGGTTAATGACCGTTTCCCGAGCCTGAAACTTGGAGAAGAAGACATGGTTTCGAACTGGGCGGGAGTTCGTCCGTTAATTATAGAGGATGGAAAACGCTCCGCCGAAATAACTCGAAAGGATGAGCTGCTTGTGTCGGAGTCTGGAATCGTTTCAGTTGCGGGAGGGAAGCTGTCCGGATACCGTAAAGTGGCAGAACGAGTCGTCGACTCTGTGGCAAAGAGCTTGCGCATTAACAAAGGTTGTGAGACGGATTCGATTACGCTGTCCGGAGGATATGTCGGTTCAGCGGAGCAATTTGATGCATTCGTGCAAAAGAAAGTGGAAGAAGGTGTGATTCTAGGGCTATCAAAAGAGGAGGCTCTGTACCTCGTCAAATTATACGGATCTAATGTGATGAACATTTACGCGCGGATCAGGACGAATAAAAAGCAGGCGGAAAGCTCCATCTCTCTCCAGTACTTTACGCCCAACTTCGTTACGGTATTGAAGAAGAAATGGCCATGACACCACTCGATTTCTTTATTCGCCGTACGGGGGCACTGTATTTTTCTTTGGATTGGGTTGAGAAGTGGAAGGATCCGGTGCTCCGTTATTTGCGTGACTTATTTCAATGGTCGGAGGAAGAGACCGCTGTGCATGAGGATGAGCTCAACCGTGAAATCTATTATGCAAAATATCCGATCGAGCCAGAAGCAGGAAAACCGCTATAGCAAGGAGAATAGTTGTATTAGAGCTCGAGTGACGTTCAGAAAAGTTTACTGAACGTCATGGACAAGGAGCGTAGAGCCGATGAAGCATAAAGCAGCTAGACTGAAATTCAGGAGGACAATGAATGATGGATTGGAAAAAAGCATATGACCGCTGGAGCCAGTTCAGCGGGCTCGAACCGGAAATCAGAGAAGAATTAATTACAATGAAAGGGAACGACGATTTGCTTGAAGATAGCTTTTATAAGTATCTTGAATTCGGAACCGGTGGGATGAGAGGGGAAATTGGACCGGGGACGAACCGGATGAATACATATACTATTCGACGGGCTGCGGAAGGGCTGGCTCGCTACATAGAAGCGCAAGGAGAAACGGCAAAAAAAAGAGGGGTAGTCATTGCGTTTGATTCGCGGCACAAATCGCCCGAATTTGCAGCGCAATCGGCGCTAACTCTTGGAAAGCACGGAATTACTGCCTATGTTTTCCACGATCTCCGCCCGACGCCTGAGCTTTCTTTTGCGGTTAGACATTTAAACGCCTATGCTGGGATTGTCATAACTGCGAGCCACAATCCGCCCGAATACAATGGGTTTAAAGTGTACGGTCCGGATGGTGGTCAGCTGCCTCCTGGCCCGGCAAATGAGTTGATCCGGTATGTGGACGAAATCGACGATGAGCTATTGATTGAGGTTGGCGATGAACGAAAGTTGAAAGGGCAGCGACTATTTCAGATTATTTCGCATGAAATTGACGACCCATACAATGAAAAACTGCAAACGATTCTCGTCCAGCCTGAGCTTGTCAAACAATTCGGTAAGGATGTTCGTCTCGTCTTTACTCCACTGCATGGAACAGCCAATATTCCAGTTAGGAGAGTATTGGAGGACAGCGGCTTTGAGCACGTTTCGATCGTGAAGGAGCAAGAGCTGCCCGATCCGAATTTTTCGACAGTTGCTTCACCTAACCCAGAAGAACACGCTGCTTTTAAGTTAGCAATTGAATATGGGAAGAAGGAAGGAGCCGATCTGTTAATCGCGACCGATCCGGACGCCGATCGTGTCGGCTTGGCAGTTCAAAACGAACAAGGTGAATATGTCGTCTTAACGGGTAATCAAACAGGGGCATTAATGCTTGAGTACTTGTTATCCGAAAAACAAGAAAGTGGCCAGCTCCCGGATAATGGTGTCATTATGAAAACGATCGTCACCTCTGAACTCGGAAGGGCAATTGCTGAGCACTACGGCCTCATTGCCATCGATACGTTGACAGGCTTTAAGTTTATCGGCGAAAAAAAATCGGTCAGTATGAGCAAACGAATGAGCACAGCTTTCTTTTCGGGTACGAGGAAAGCTATGGCTATTTAATTGGCGATTTTGTCCGCGACAAGGATGCAGTTCAAGCTTGTTTATTGGCGGCAGAGCTTGCTGCTTATTATAAATCGAAAGGAATGACGATTTATCAAGGCTTGCTGGAGCTTTTCGCTAAATATGGCTTCTATCGTGAAGAGCTGGAATCGTTGACGTTGAAAGGGAAAGCCGGCATCGAAACGATCGCTGGCATCCTCTCAGACTTCCGGAATGAACCACTAAAGCGGGTCGGCGATTTAGCAGTTACAACGATTGAGGATTATCAATCAAGCGAGAGCCTATCGGTGAAAACAGGTGAAAAAACAGCGATTGAGCTCCGCGTTCCAATGTATTAAAGTACAAACTCGAAAATGGCTCCTGGTTTTGCATTCGTCCTTCAGGCACAGAACCAAAGGTTAAATTTTACTTTGGAGTTGTCGGCAAATCGGTTCAGGATGCCCAGCAGCAGGTATCACGTTTAAGGCAAGCTGTCATGGATAAGGTTAAGCAAATCATTTAAGGATATTGAGCACCCTGAGAGGCTTCAAACATAGCCTCTTAGGGTTAGTATGAGTCGACAAAAAAGAAGAGTTATGCTATATTTTTAATAAATTAAATTAATTAAGAAAGAACGATTCGGAGGGTGAGAATAATGGAAGCTAGGCAAAAGTTGGTCACAGCTTTTCAAGGCGTTTTTAAGAATAACAGTAAAGAAAATATTCGGGTTTTCTTTGCCCCGGGACGAGTCAATTTAATTGGTGAGCATACCGACTATAACGGAGGCTACGTCTTTCCCGCGGCGCTAACAATCGGAACTTACATGGCAGTCCGGCCTAGAGAGGATGGTTATTTTCAGTTAGCCAGTTCTAGCTTTCGGCAGCAGGTCAGTTTTCATCAAACTGATCTAACCTATAAAGAGGAAGATGACTGGGGAAATTATCCGAAAGGCGTTTTATTTGAGCTGCAGAAACAAGGTATAACGCTCGGGGGCGCAGATATATATTATCTTGGTCATATTCCAAATGGTGCCGGGCTGTCTTCCTCCGCTTCGATTGGAATGGTGACGGCATATGGCTTCGCCCAGTTATTAGAGGCGGACATTTCAAAGGTCGAATTAGCGAAGCTTTGTCAGCGCATGGAAAACCAGTTCATCGGTGTCAATAGCGGTATTATGGATCAATTTGCAGTAGGGCTCGGTAAAAAAAGATTATGCTCTTTTCTTGAATACGAGCAATCTTCAGTACGAAGCGGTTCCGCTTCAGTTGGGAGCTTACAAAATTGTCGTAACAAATACGAATAAGCGCCGCGGCCTGGCGGACTCCAAATACAATGAACGGCGAGCGGAATGTGAACGAGGGCTTGAGTTTTTGCAGCAAGCTGGGGCTGAGATCGATTCATTAGGAGAGCTGTCACTTGCACGATTTTCTGAGCTGGCCGATACGATTCAGGATGATACGGTCAAGCGGAGGGTCGAACATGTAGTAAGCGAGGATGAGCGGGTACTTCAAGCGGTAGATGCATTAAAGGCTGGAGATTTACCAGTGTTCGGCCAGCTCATGAAGGCATCGCATGAATCGTTGCGAGACGATTATGAAGTAACAGGGCTCGAATTGGATACGCTTTATGAGCTTCAAAAGGCTGCGCCCGGTTGCATCGGGACAAGAATGACAGGGGCCGGCTTTGGCGGATGTACAGTCAGCCTTGTCAAGGATGATCACGTCGAAGCATTTTGTCAAACAGTAGAGACTCAATACGTTCAACGGATTGGCTATCCTCCTTCATTTTATTTGAGTGAGGCAGGAGATGGTGTGAAAGAAATCGCGGGGAGAGGTTAACGATGGCCATACTTGTCACAGGTGGAGCTGGATATATCGGCAGCCATACAGTCTTGTATTTGCAGAAGAAAGGAGAAGAGGTCATCGTTCTCGACAGCTTAGAAAAAGGTCACTTTGCTGCGGTTAGCGGTGTCCCTTTTTATCAGGGGCGGTTACAGGATTCTGAATTAATCGAACAAATATTTACGAAGCACTCGATTGAAGCTGTGATCCATTTTGCTGCTTCCTCACTAGTCGGTGAAAGCGTATCGCGGCCCTTTGATTATTATGAAAATAATGTATTCGGCACGTTTCAACTGCTACAAAAAAATGAAAGAGCACGGCATTGGACATATTGTCTTTTCTTCAACAGCGGCAACGTACGGGGAGCCTGAAGAGATTCCGATTCATGAATCGATGATCACGAATCCGACGAACCCTTATGGTGAAACAAAGCTGGCGATTGAGAGAATGTTAAAATGGGCTGAGCCAGCATATGGTCTAAAATCGGTTTGCTTACGCTATTTTAATGCTGCTGGAGCCGATCCAGAAGGCCGGATTGGGGAGGACCATTCTCCAGAAACTCACCTGATCCCAATCGTGCTTCAAGTCGCCTTAGGCCAGCGCGAATCGGTTCAAGTGTATGGTGATGATTATCCGACAGAGGACGGCAGCTGTATCCGCGATTATATTCATGTCATGGATTTGGCCGCGGCACATTATTTAGCATTGCAGCGCTTAAAGGCGGGGCAAAAAAAAGCGCGGTATACAATCTTGGAATCGGGAAAGGTTTTTCGGTCAAGCAAGTCATTGAGGCCTGTCGTAAAGTGACTGGAACGGACATTCCAGCACGGGTGGCAGCGAGACGGGCTGGAGATCCGGCAATACTCGTTGCTTCACCGGACAAGGCCAAGGCGGAATTAGGGTGGGAGCCCCGTTATACGTCTTTGGAGGAGATGATTACTCATGCATGGCGTTGGCATAGCGCTCACCCGAACGGCTATGAAAACTAATCGAAAGGAAGTCGGCTATGACAGTGAATATTGCTCAACAACTAGAGCGTTTGATTCAATATGGTCTGCAAAAAAAACTAATTTCAAAATGGGATATCGACTACAGCCGTAATCTCCTTCTACATGCTTTGCAGCTCGATGAAGCCGAGATGGTTAAGGTGAAGCGTGAGAAGCTAGAATCACCGACCCTAATATTAAAGGAAATTCTCGATTGGGCGGCGGAGAATGGCCGACTGAAGGAAAACACGATAACGTATCGTGATTTACTCGATACGAAGCTGATGGGTTGTTTGACGCCGAGGCCAGCTGAAGTCGTCCAGACCTTTAATCGAACATATGAGGAGAAGGGCGCGCGGGCAGCGACTGAAGCTTTTATCGGTTGTCGCGGGATGTTGATTATATTCGTACCGATCGCATCGCCAAAAACGAGCATTGGTTGACATCAACAGAATATGGCGATCTGGAAATCACGATTAACCTTTCCAAGCCGGAAAAGGATCCGACGACGATTGCCGCCGTCAAGCAGCTGCAACCAAGTACGTATCCTATGTGCTTACTTTGCAAGGAGAATGTCGGTTATGCCGGACGAATCAACCATCCAGCTCGTCAAAACCATCGGGTTATGCCGCTTACATTAACGGAAGAGCAATGGTTTTTTTCAATTCTCACCGTACGTCTATTATCATGAGCATGCAATCGTATTTCACGGCGAGCATAAGCCGATGAAAATTTCGCGTCAAACGTTTCAACGCTTGATCGAGTTTGTTGAGATTTTCCCCCATTATTTTCTAGGTTCAAACGCAGATTTGCCAATCGTTGGCGGTTCGATTTTAAGCATGATCATTTCCAAGGCGGTCATCACGACTTCCCAATGGCAAAGGCAGAGGTAGAAGAGTTCTTTACACTTCGTGACTTTCCGAGCGTCGATATAGGAATTGTCAAATGGCCGATGTCTGTTATTCGTTTGCAAAGCAATGAACCCGAATCGATCGTTGCCGCAGCCGATCATATATTGACGATGTGGAAGCAATACGACGATCGCGCTGCACATATTATGGCATTTACAGGGGAACAGCCCCACAATACGATTACTCCAATTGCCCGAAGGAGAGGGCAGCGCTTTGAACTGGATCTCGTCTTAAGAAACAATCGAACGACAAACGAGCACCCACTTGGCTTGTTTCATCCTCATGCCGAGGTGCACCATATTAAAAAAAAGAGAATATCGGTTTAATCGAAGTCATGGGATTAGCCGTATTGCCCGGACGATTAAAGGAGGAGCTGAATTTACTAGCTGAGGTCCTTGTTGCCTTTGACGACAGCGAGCAGCACGTAGCCGCCAATGAGTCGATCGCCAAGCATATGGATTGGGCAACTCAAGTAAAGAATAATCATCCGGAGCTGAATCCGACGAACGTCAAAGCCATTCTCTATGAGGAAGTAGGTCAGGTATTTGCGAAAACATTAGAGCATGCCGGTGTTTTTAAGCGAACTGAGGCCGGAAAAGCGGCATTTCACCGTTTTTTTGCAGTCTTTAGAAAAAAGCCTTTAATCAAGGCTTTTTA
>BAXO01000041.1 GCA_001310555.1 Bacillus sp. JCM 19058 | reverse complement strand
ACAAAAAACCTCCTATCCATATCTGAATAGGAGGCCAGAACATACAGGAAAAATGGAAAATAAAACTGACTTTATATCCATTTTGTCTTTCGTAAGCACATGACAAAAATCCTATTCAGAAAAGAAATCGTTTCATTCGAATTGATTTCTGAATAGGAAAGAATCTTATGATTCTTTTCTCTATTAAGGGTATGACCTTTAAGGAGTACGTATCCTATCCAGAAAAAATCAATTCATAATTTCATAACGAATACTTTTTCTTGAAAATAGGATTATAAAATCATGTACCCGCTTCACCCTTTCTTTTGTAATATCATTATCCTAAACGAATCCCTTTGTAAATGTCAAACTTTTTTTAAAATCTATAATCGCCCTTACACCTAGCGTCTATGCCCCTTCCCAATTGAAGCTGTTCGTCTCTTTAGCGATACAAAAAAAATTATTGACACAAAGACCATGTTATCGTATCACAATAGTCAGAATTAAATTTCGGTTTTTTTAATTATATAAATATCCACCAGTCAACTAGAGATATTTTCGTATGCGGAGATATCTCTGTTTTTTTGCCAATTATGAATAGAAGGTGATGGCGATTTCAACTGATTTGTATAAAAAATAAACAACGATAGCCCCGGGAAAAAGAGATCGACAGATGTAGCTGGATTTGTCCTTAAGTATGGAACACCTATCGTTCTATTGATTACGTGGGAGATTCTCGTCTATTTTGAGCTGATCCGTTCCCAAGTACTCCCCTCACCCTTAACCATCGGATCCACCCTTTTTCAGGCACTTAGCTCAGGTTAGCTAAGCACCCATGTGGCGATTAGTATGTGGAGGATAACCCAAGGCTATAGTGCCGGGGCGATTTTAGGAATTAGTTTCGGGTTCCTTATTGGTGTTAGCCGTCGGCCAGCAACGGCAAAACCAATTAAGAAACAGCTCTAAATCTAAGCATTATTTAGTTGCACCGAACCTTTGGGCTGCTCTCTCATTAGTCCGATCAGGAGGAAGTTTACTTTTTATCGGAACACCTGAGCAAGGTCAGTGAGAGATTTCTTGAATATATCAATATCGGCATCTCATCCTTTATTCACTCAAGCTATCCACATTTAGAAGAGGTTCGAATTTACCGGTGAGCTACTGCTGCCATTATTAAAACAAAAACTATTAGAACGTGTACCATTTTCATAATGCCGCACTCCAGGTTGGACAATTACAGGAAAGAATTGCCCGTTTGATGCCGAGAGAGGGTATCGATTTCAGGTGGAGGAGTATGGCTTTCCAGCGGAGGTACGGCTGAATTGGAAGGGCTCCTCATTTCGACGGGAGAGCTCTCCATTCCGACAGGAGGACCCTCTCATTCGACAGGAGAGCCCTCCGTTTCGACAGGAGGACCTCTCATTCGACGGGAGAGCTCTCCGTTCCGACAGGAGGACCTCTCATTCGACGGGAGAGCCTCCGTTCCGACAGAAGGACCCTCTCTATTCGACGGGAGAGCTCTACAATTTTTAACGTTCTCCAATTGAAGACTGCCACATAGCCTTTTAGTCGAAACTAAATCTCAGACAGATATCCGTTGAGCGATTAAGCGTTATGTTTCTACGTTGGTTCATTTGTATATCCCATCAGAGGTGGTTTCCAGATGAATCAGTTTTTGCTTTACACAAAATCGAATTGTCATGGTGATGGGTAGACGCTTCTAATTGAATTGTCATATGGTGAACGTTTTGGTGTTCAAGGTCATGTTCGATTTGATGGAGCAATCGTTCACTTTCAGAAATAGTCATTCGATCATCTACAACTGCATGACAAGAGAGCGCATTTAACCCGCTTGTAATCGTCCAAATGTGCAAGTCATGAACGCTTTGAATGCCTGCTGTCTTTTGGATAGTTTGAATCACACCGGCCACATCTACATTTTGTGGTGTCCCTTCCATGAGAACATGGAGACCAGATTTCGTGACACGGTAGCCGCTGCGTAACACGAGTGCGGCAACAATAACACTTGCGAGTGGATCTGCCCAGCCCCAGCCGAAGAACATGATGAGCAATGCGGCAGCAACGGCACCAATTGAACCAAGCATATCACTAATCACATGTAAGTATGCTCCTCGCATATTCAAGTTCTCTTCTACGTCCCCACCTCGCATCATAATCCACGCAACAAAAATATTAACTAGTAAGCCTATTGAAGCGATGATTAACATTCCAGTTGAAGCAATTTCAGGTGGATGTTGAAAACGCTGGATTGCTTCATAAAAAATATAAATTGCTATTAATACGAGTGTCACCCCGTTAAAAACAGCCGCTAATATTTCAAATCTTTTATATCCATATGTTTTATTATAGTTAGCGACTTTTGCCCCAAATGTAAAGGCCAATAATGCAACCCCAAGTGATATAGAGTCACTTAACATATGCCCCGCATCAGATAATAATGCAAGACTGTTCGTAATAAATCCTCCAATTGCTTCAACTATCATATAACCTGTAATAATAATAAAACTTATCATTAACGTCTTTTTATTTGCACCATTTGTATGGTCATGTCCATGATCGTGTCCCATTTTTAGATTCCCTCCTCAGTTAATGGTGTGCGGCATGCTCAATTGCTTGCTTCAGTAAATTCATGACGTGAACGTCATCTTCCGAATAATACAAAGTTGTCCCTGCCCTTCTATATTTAACTAATCGTAAATTTTTCAAAATACGTAATTGGTGGGAGACACTCGATTGGCTTAGATTTAACGTCTCCGCAATATCATTGACGGAATGCTCGGCTGTACATAATAAATTCAAAATGCGGATTCTAGTTGGGTCGCTCAACGCTTTGAATGTTTGAGAAACGACAAACAACGTCTCCTCATCCAAATGCCGCCCGCCTTCATTCAGCAACTCTTCATGGTTCTTCTCTTTACTCATCATTTTACTCCTCCGTTATTTTTCAAATCTGTATATATGATTATATGTTCATATATAGATTATTATACTCTCCTCCGAATGTCAATCATAATATTAACAGTCATGTATTCAATAATCCCCATAATCGGTGATTTATAAAAATAAATACAAAGAATCCACTTTGGTAATAATAATTCAAAGTGGATTGAGATGATAATTTATGGGTATTCAAAAATACGGTATCATTAGGAGAGCCTGGCATTTCGACTGGTTCAGCTTCTTTCCACAGTTGCGTGCAGATCTATCGCATTCAACTGTCCATCAGTTCGCTCTCGCTCTCGCCCTCCCCATTCCCTCTCCTAACAGTTCAGCTCGTTCTTCTACTCTTCGTCCATTTTTTTAATCGGTTTTGTTTCCTGATCTAGTTCTATGCCAAAGTGTTGCTTTGCTAGTTCTTTAAACTGTCCGCTGTCGATTGTTTTTCTTATCGCTGTCCCACTGATTCGTTCGGTGAAAGAGTTTTTTTGTCAACGTTATATATCCGCTGCTCGTAAGTTGAGATATTAACGGATTTTTATTAAACGGGGAATCAGGATGCTCGATGAGGGTTTGTTGGATGTCATTAAATTCTGAGACATCCTCTATTAGCTGCTTTGAGTTAAAGGTATAGGCTGTTTTCCAATTGGCATGCCTGTGCTTTAATTTCATTTTTAGATGATAATCGCCATGCGTGCTATCCGTTTTCTCAAGTCGAAATTCTCCGTTACTTGAGACTACTGTCTCACCGCTTAATGGCACCGGTTTTAATGGCAAATACGTCCCTACCCCTGTATCGATCAAAAAAGAGTGCTGCTCGTGAGTTAACAGAATTGCCACGTGTGTTCTGCTAAGTGAGATCCAATCTTCTATTTCATTATCATATATATTTCCACGAATCAAGGTTACATTAAAGCCATTCTCGATTAAGAAGAAATAAAGGACAGCATTTAATTCATAACAAACGCCTCCTTCGTTTCTAACAAGTATTTTATTGATTAGATTATTTTTTTGTCATTTCCCTTGTATTATTTTCGATAATACGTAAATTTTCAAAAGGGATGGTTGTTGCTGTTTTTTTCGAGAAGGCAATCCAATGATGCAAATGTTAAAATTTCACTTTCGGATATACCGATGCGTTTACGAAATAATGTATTTAACTCACCCATTTTTCACCATTCCTTCTAAAGCATTTTTGAAAACTATTTCTTTAACCTATATTATAATGCAGGAATACCCCATTACTTCGGGCAAACGGTTGAGTTTTATCTACGACATTCGGATGAGAAACGGACATTAGCGGCTTGCTGTCTGAGATATTCGCTCAGACCGTATCATAAGAAGTGTGACGGATAGCACTTGCCTCGTATCTTTACTGCTGGAGTGGCACTCTTCGGTGTTATTTAAAATATGAAGAGGGACTCGGACCGTATCCTTCGAAATATGAATCGGGAATCACTCGTCTCGTATCTTTCAAAGGATTTGCGCTCTGCTCGTATTGATACAGAACCCGCTCGTGTAGTTTTCCTTCGAGAGATGGCCGAGCTCAAGCTGAATTCTAAACGTTGCTAAATTGGGAATGTGAACATAGGCGGAGCTTCCAATAGTGGCCGAGTACTTCTTTCATCCCTGCGAATGGAACGGAGGCTGATGATGGATTAAACTAGTAATAAGCCGCAAAATATATAAATAGGGGTTACAATAATGAATAAACCTGCCACAAGGAGGGAGGTCAATGAGCGAACAGTCAGTTGATACTAACAAGCATTCCGTTATTCTTTTTGACGGAGTATGTAACTTTTGTAACGGTTCTGTACAGTTAATTATTAAGCGCGATCGCGCGAGTCATTTTCGCTTTGCTTCACTACAATCAAACATTGCCGCATCATTGCTAGCTGAGCACCTTCGTCCCATAGACTTAGATTCTATTGTTTTAATCGAGAGAGGACAAGTGTTTACGGCGTCAACTGCCGTACTGCGCATCAGTAAAAAACTAGATGGCTTATGGAAAATAGCATATGCGCTAATCATAGTACCGAAACCAATTCGCGATGCGATGTATCGCTGGTTTGCGAAACGGAGATTTCAATTTTTTGGCAGACGAGAATCCTGTATGATTCCAACTGCAGACATCCGTAACAGGTTCTTAGAAGTCGATGAGAGGAAAGGTGATAACTAGAAGTAAGATTTGCTAGTGTATTCAAGCAAGTAATACTGGCGACCATTCACTGTCATGTACGGGACAGCTAATGAACGATAGACCGTTCGGGGGCTCGCAGTTCTACATGGAGATGAGTGCTGGCCTGGACCTCATTTGGATACTCTCGCATATACGAACTGTTTATCGGAATTGGGGAAGTCACTGCAGCGACTTTTTAATATGACTCCGAGAACAGCTACCTTAGGCGCCGTTTGCCATTTTCCAATTGTTGTAAGTGCGATGATGGTCAATTTTGTATATGACATTGGCGTACAGGATTTGGTACAGTCCTCACCGTTTTGTGTGTGGTCATACCCTGGGTCGATCGAAAAAAAGCTACTACCTTATTTTTGCCAGTTCCACAAAGGCTCATGTGTACTCAAAATCACTGTGAAGCGGCATTTTTTAAAATCTTGCAAGTTCATTGCCAAGGAATATATAGCCTTCGCCTGACACGCCCCAATTTACCAGCCATATACGACATGCGTTTAGCCGACACCACGACTACTGACTTGTGATCTGGTATCGACCAGTCATCATACTCCAATCAAGATTTCCACGAAGGCAGATCGAAGACCAATCATTAATTTTTTTCAACTCATTTTCGTATGGTTTTTTTTGTTCATAAAGCCTTTTCTCCAATTCGAGATACTTTTTCACTTCAAGATCATGCATCTCCATTGCACGATCAAGAGCTTCTTGGATCGGGATTTGATGATGATGTTGCAAGACAACAACAAGGTTATGGACATCTCCAAGCGCTAACTCCCTTTGTAAAGACAGCATATCATTTGTCCAAAGGCCAATATTATTGGCCATACTGACTAGGCTTCTGATATAAGTGTTACGGACTTCAGTTGGCAAATAAATGCCCTCAACAGCTTCTATTAAATCAAAAACAAGTAATATCCCTCCCGAATACTTACGGTTGACTAAATAATCCTCTAAGTGAGGAACTTGACTATTTTTTTCGGTTGTTGATTTCCCAAATGAAGGCATTAAAACATTTTTCAACATTATCAATATACCGTTCTTGCCATTCAAGGTGCGTCACTTTTTTTATTCTGTCCCACCAATCGTTCCATCCAATGAAAAAAGGATCTTCTTCTGCAATATCGGGATTTCCTTTCAAAATTTGTACAATTCTTTCTAAATATTCATGAAATTCTAGAGTATTTGTTACCTGATCGCCATAGTCATCTAGCAATACGAATAAAAGAAGATAATCAGATGTCAAAATAATATTTGAAAAGTCAGCATGTGGGTGTACTCGGGCCGCTAAATGTCCTAATTTTTCTTTGTCAAAGGCTGATAGACACTATAACTTTGAAAAAGGTTTAGTTGTTCACCCCAATCCATCGTCCACTGTTGAACTTCATTTGCATACGGGCTAATACTTTCCGGAAAGGGATATGTAATCCTTGGCAACTTTAAGTCGTTCACGTTCACTCACTCCTGTCTAATGGTTAGTTTTTGAGTCAATGTGAAACCTAAAAGTCACGAAGATAATTTTAGCTTGCTCCCTGACTTATTGGTGCTGAAAATAGCTTCAAGGCGTTTCCTAGTACACCTAAATTGACTCTTCATCACCTATTGATTTGTGAACTGATACCGTTCGGACTCAATACTCCAATCAAGATTTCCACGAATCCAAGATCGGAGTCCTAATGTATATGCTTCAAGCTCTTCTCTGTAAGGACTTTTTTTGCTCAAACAGCTTTCTTTCCAAATTAAGATACTTTTCCACTTCAACCTCATGCATTTCCGCTGCTTGGTCTAACGCTGCTTGCAGCGAGATTTGACGTTGGTGTTGCAAAACAACGATAAGGTTATGGACTTCACCTACGACTACTTCCTTCTGTAGGGACATCATATCATTTGACCATACAATAAGATTATTAGCTGCCTTCGTTAGTTCGATAACAATACGATTGCGAGCTTCGGGAGGCAAATAAATTCGGTCAACTGCTTCAATTAAATCAAAACAAGGAAAGACACCCCCAGTGTGCTGACGGTTCATAATATAGTCCTCTACACGTGGCACTTGATTATTATTGCGATTATTCACTTCCCAGATTTGCGCTTCCAAATATTTCTCCGTATCGTCAATAAACCGTTTTTGCCATTCCGGGTGCGTAACGTCCTTTACCCGCGTCCACCAATCGTTCCAGCCAAATAAATAACGGTCTTCTTCTGGCACATGAACCGCTTTCCCTTTCAAAATCTGCATAATAGCTTCTAAATACCCTTTGAATTCCATAACATCTGTCACTTGCTCACAATAGTCATCTAACACAAAAGTTAAAAGACAATGATCCGATAACAGGATGAGGTCTGAAAATGCGGCATGTGGATGTGCACGTGCTGATAAGTACCCTGATTTTATTTTTTTTCAAAGTTTTCATATATAAAACTATTAACTGGCAAAATGTTTAATCGTTCACCCCAATCCACCGTCCACTGTTGAACTTTATTTGCATACGGACTAATTTCTTCGGGGAAGGGGTATGTAATGCTCGGCAATTTTAAATTGCTTACGTTCACTTTTCATCCACTCCAGTCTAAACTCAAGTAGCAAAGTTCATAATGTATGCATTTACATATTTGGTGAATGTTCTAGACTCATTACAGCTCCCGGTTAGCTTTACATCCGGCAGGAAGTCTTTTACTCTCTTGGACGTTATAGCCTTCAAAAATCAGTAAGCTTTATGAATTCGTGGTGTTGATTTCAGCTCACTTATGCTCTTCGCGCCGATTCCAAACATGGCAAGCTTCAATTGCTGTTCGATCAGATCCAATGTTTGACATACACGTTCAGCAGAACTAGTTGCATCCCTCAGCAAAGAGCGACCAAAACCGACAATATCAGCGCCTAAAGAAAGAGCCTTGGCAGCATCTACTCCATTTTTTATTCCGCCACTCCCGATTAAGCTAATGTTAGGCAATTCGTTTCGCACGTTTATAATGCATTCTGTAGTCGGTATACCCCAATCTTTAAATGCGTCCCCTAGCTCATAAAGGAACGGGTCGTTCGCGCGGTATTTTTCTACTTGACTCCATGATGTTCCACCTGCTCCTGCTACATCTATAAAATCTGCTCCGACTTCATGAAGCATCCTTGCTACTTCCGCACTTATCCCCCATCCAACTTCTTTTATTCCGACTGGAACCTCTAAATATTTACATATAGATTCAATCTTTGTTAATAAGCCCTTAAAATTCGTATCCCCCTCTGGCTGGATTACCTCTTGTATACTGTTGAGATGAAGGATTAAACCGTTTGCAGCAAGAAGGTCAACAGCCTTTTGGCATTCCTTCAGTCCATAGCCGTAATTTAATTGCACCGCCCCTAAGTTTGCATAAATCGGTATCGTTGGAGCTTTTGAGCGAACATCAAATGTTGGGAAAAGACCTTCATCTTCTATTAAGGAGCGCATCGACCCTACTCCTATCATCCATCCCTTTTTTTTCAGCAGCTTCCGCCAGATTCGTGTTAATCGTTTGAGCCTCTTTAGTACCACCGGTCATCGAGCTTATTAAAAAAGGAGTTCTTTGCTTTTTTCCGAGAAAGGTTGCTGCTACGTCTATATCTTCATAGGAAATTTCGGGGAGAGCCATATGCTCAAAACGGTATTTTTCTAGGCCGGTAGTAACGTTCTTGCTTTCGACATTTTTATTTAAAGATATAGAAATATGTTCAGCTTTTCTACTTTGAATTTTATCATCGATAAAATCGGTCATGAAAAACTCTCCTTTTTTTAAAATATGCTTAACCGCTTTAAAGATTATGTAAACCTGCATGAACCCGCTGTTACGAAAACTACTACCTGAATTTAAGCTCTTGTTCAAATAAATCAAAAATTGAATAAAATAATAGCCCAAACCCGCTACCAACTACTTGCCAGACCTTCTTTCCATTAGTAGATACCTTTCAACAAAGGATGACGGTGTTCTACTTCTAATTGTCTTTTTTATTATACCAAATTTAACCAGATTATTCAGATTAAAAAAAATATTGATAAATAGGAACTAGAAATGGTATCCATTTTATAGATATTAAAGGTAATTTGACCCTTCTTCACGGTAAGGAGAAAACGATTAGCGTTAATTGTTTTATCCTGCTCGTCCGTTTTGAGAAGCCTCATGTTAGCTGGCCCCTAAAAGAGGCTGAAAGGGAAGTACGTATTCTTGCTTCAATAAGTATATTAATTGCTCACGTAATAACTTTCACCCTTATATTTGAGCGACGAAATATTCGCTAGATTTCTCACTAGCAGCTGATCATAATAAAGGTTTATGAATATCCTTACTATAGGATAATTACTAGCAATTCGTATCATGACTATTGATTTGTAACCTGATACCGCTCCGACTCCATACCCCAATCAAGGTTTCCGCGTATCCAAGCTCGAAGTCCATAAGTATATGTTTCAAGCTCGTTTCTATACGGGCTTTCCTGTTCAAATAACCTTCTTTCCAATTCGAGATACTTTTCTAACTCTAGCTCATGCATGTCTGATGCACGCTCTAACGCTTCTCGCATCGAAATCTGATCATGATGTTGCAAAATAATTACCATGTTATGAACTTCTCCAATTGCTAATTCCTTTTTTTAATGACATTATATCGTTTGACCATGCAAGAAGGTTATTGGCAGCACTAATTAGTTCTATGACAAGACTGTTCATGGCTTCAGGAGGCAAATAAACTCTAGCAACGACTTCGATTAGATCGAAAAAGGGTAAAACGCCCCCCGTGTGCTGACGCTTAATCAAATAGTCTTCAATACTAGGAATCTGTTTTTTAATACGGTTATTTAATTCCCAAATTTGGGCATTAAGATAGTTGGTAGTATTGTCAATAAACCGTTCTTGCCATTCATGATGCGTCACTTTTTTTACTCTTGTCCACCAATGGTACCATCCAAATAGATACGGATCTTCATTTGAAAACTGATTGGCATTCCCTCTCAATATTTGAATAATACGATCCAAGTAACCCTTTAATTTAGAAGCATCCGTTTCCCTTTCTATATAGTCGTCTAACACAAAAATAAAAGACCATAATCAGATGCCAAAATGAGATCTGATAACGCTGCACGCGGATGCGCTCGTGCTAGTAAATATCCTGATTTTATTTTTTTCGAAATTCTCATAAATAAAGCTATCAATTTGAAAAATGTTTAATCGTTCTCCCCATTCCCTCGTTCGTTGCTGAACTTCACTAGCATGCGGATTAATATTTTCTGGAAACGGATACTTAATCTCTGGTAGCTTCAAATCAACCATTGTTCACACACTCCTGTCATCGTTATTAGAAATAATCATTTCTTTATATCGCCCCAATGCATAGACGCTCTGTTACAAAAAAAACAAAATATTAACATCTATTCTTAATTCTTCAAGTAATTTCAAATTCCTTCCATAATCGCATTAACTTTTCTTTTCTCATAATAAGCAGATTAATTGTTAGTGAAGGCATGAGAAAAATGAAAAAGTGCCTGTCCTGAGCGCATTATTGCACTGGGACAGGCACACAAATACACAAATGTCGTTCCATTAAACCCCTTAATTTAACATAGTGGATACCTTTTGGAAGTCCACCAAAGGAAGGAAAGTAAACGTTTATGATGCAAAACAAGTGATTGCTTCCACAATCATGAACAGTTACTTAGCCTCAATCTTGTACAGCATCGACTGTGCACCAGCTAAATCGACGGGTAATATACCGTGAGTAGTACTTGAGTGACCAGTCCATACATCTGTAACAGTCACAGGTGAATCATGAGGTAGACCCATTCGCTCCAAGTCGATTTCTTTGCTAACCGCCGTTTGGCTAAAGTTAAAGACAGCCAAATAATAGTCGCCCTCGTCCTCTAAAATAAATAGTTCGCTAGCGTTCATACCTGTATTTCCTTCCACTGGCCTGAAGGCTTTGCCCTTTAGTGCAATTTCGTTTACTTGCTTATTCGTGAGTAAGGTTTTCATATACTCCTGTGCAACTGGGTCATTGACATCATCAGAGTTTAAATAAACGGTTCCAGATATGGCTGCTGAATTGACTCTAGTCTGGGCTGCGTGCAATGAACCCCCTTTTGCCAATGTCATATAGTCGGGATCGGTATATTGATATATCGTCCCGTTTTGCCACCAGCCGTAAGTTAAGTTGTTTAACTGATACTCGGTTTGTTCGAGTGTACCGTCGATGTCACAAGAAATTCTACGTGAATGAGCATATTGACTAGGAAAGAGTGGAGCGATTGATGCACTAATAAACATTTTTCCATCAAGTATGTCATTCACATACGCCATCCCTTGATTGTATGCTTGTATTCCAGTATCAACAGCTGGATCGTAATGTTGACCTTCAAAGGAACCATGACTTAAGAAATCGAGTTTAATATACTCAAAGCCTAGATTCAGAAATTGATTAAAATAATAGTCGATTCGCTGCTTTGCTCCCGGGTGAGTCGGATCAATAGCATATGCACCATCAACTTTAGGGAGAATGTTGCCGTCCTCATCCCTTAAGACAATATCACCATATGTGTACTGCCCGTCTGAACCTTCCACGGGTTGGTTCATCTGCTCTCCCCAGTAGACGAATGGCCCATAATAAATACCGGGCGTTTGATCGTTGTCGCGAATGACCGTAACAATATCCTCAAGCTCTGCCTTCGATAAATTGTCCCAATAAGAATCTAAGTTAATATAAACAGTTCCATCATTGTGGAAGGAATTATTTTGCAAATGTTCATTGAAAAAAATTCGACACATCTACTAATTTGTCGTAGCTTAAGCGACTGTCATATGCGCCCCAGCTATTCCAGCCTACAGGCACCCCCTCGGGGATATCATGTTCAGTGGTGAGCGCTGGAGTGACAGCTGCATTAGCATGGCCGAAGCCTTCAAGCCCCTGGCGATAATCATCATAATACCCGACAAAAACCTGTGGTGATGAAATGGAATGACCTGTCACGTGACCATGAGGCAGTGTATCATGGTAGATGCCCAGGAAGTAAATCCGCCAAATACGTTTAATTTATTCAGCCGATCATTGGAACCACTCCAAGATATGCCCGTCTTCCAAGTGTCGTGGGTGACTGAACCAATAATGAGGCCGTGTCTACTTGCATTATCATAGATCGCTGTTAACTCAGAACTGACATACAGGTCTGTATTCAAATTAGTATTCATTGTCTTTGCTTCGTATCTAGACCACATATCATTATCGAAAGGTACGATCAGGACGTGATTGTCATGATAGCTGCCTAGGTCAACGCCACCTTTCGAATTCATGACGAGTGGTGCCATAAAGTTCGTACTCAGTAAGGCTTCGCTGTGAACTTCTTGACTCATGATAAAATATGGCTGCTGCTCATAGAGCTGATAGATTTGCTTCATTGTAGGCAAATGCTCGCTTTCGTTTACAATTGTTACTTTGATTCCTTTACCGTGACCGTCCTTTATGGTTTCAACGAGGTCAAGAGAAAAGGTGCGCTCGGTATACTCTGTATTTGTTATAAACTCATCGAGCTCGATACTACTATAAACTCCGGTCACAATTGTTTGATCATTCCACGTGTAAGCAGCCAAACCGGTGTACAGGTTGTAGGTGATTGTGTAAAGGTCAGTAGACAACGAGAACCCATTTTCATGCTCGTCTGCGCGGATATCGCCAAATGTTGACGATTTGATGAGTGCACCGATATCGCCAATGTCGCCATCATGCTCGGAATCATCATCAGCTCGATACGTTAACTCAATTTTATCGATATCAGGTGCCCATCCCCCATTATCGTCAAAGGTGAGCGTATTCTCTCCACTATTCAGCGCGATCTCAATATCAAACTTACCAAGTGTGTCCCAATCATTTGTTTGTGGCAGGGAATAAGTAGCTGCTGAGTCGTCGTTTGCATGAACAGTGAGAGATCTTGGATCGCCAGAAATATAATGTATCGTCATGATATAAGCCCCTGCTTTTGGCACTTGGACATCGTTAAAGCGTAAGGAGGAGCCACCCCAAAGATCGCCTACTTTTTGATTGCCTGAGCAATTCTCACAAGGACTAATTGATGCATTGCCGGTTAATGTATTCGCTGATGATTCTGCTTCGAATGCATAAGTGGTTTCGCCTAAAGTTTTTTCCATTCGCTGCTCAGCCCCCTTTGTATACGTCAAATTAATCAAGATTTGCAATGTAAATATACTGACAAATATGAGAATCAACATTCCACCGAATCGTGATTTCTTCCCGAATCTCATCATAATCTCCTCACTTTTATAAAAAGTTATCCTGAAATCATGAGACTTTCTGACGAGCTTTTTCACTCACTTACTAGCGACTATTCTTTTCCATGTTCTTCGAGAATTCGAATTTCTTCCATTTCCTTTTTTTCTCTGAGGTAAGAATTAATGTCTAGCTCGGATTCGAGAAACTCGTCGGCAAAATGTTCAATTTGAGAAAGTGCACCTACATCATATTTTGACCGATATTCAGGGCCGCCGGCGGGCTTTAATTGATAAAGGGCATCTAAATTTTTGTCTAAAAGTGTGCCGTATCGTGTAGTATCAAGCTGTTCAAAAGATTGACCACTTTCATGGAGATGAGGGAATGGTCCCCAAATTGACGCTGGTCCCAAATAGCCAATATGTTCATCTGAATATAAAAACTTTAAAACCTCGAATGCCTCATTTTTATAGTCGCTTGGTGCCGTGACACCGAGTCCCCAACCTCCTGATAATGGACCAATACCAGGAGCCTCCTCCCATTGAGGTAAGTGACCAAATCCCAATTTAATTCTTCTGACGTATCCATGTCTAACCAAAGCGGCCTCATAGCAAGGGTTCTTGTCTCTGCCCAAGCATGTCCATCGCCTTCCTCTGGAAATTCATTTCCCGGCAAAGAATGAACTTCTTCCACGAGCTCTAGCCACTTTCGAACGAGTGGTTCCTCTGTCCATAACACTTCGTCTGTTTCAGGATCGATCAGCTGCTTTGATCCGAGTACTTGTGTGATCGGAAGGTGTCCGTTGTTAGCTAAATGTATGCCTTGATAATGAATTCCATTTCTTTCGCCGGTCACTTGAATGGCTAAATCGATGACCTCCTCCCAGGTCATATCGTTTGTAGGATAATCAACGCCAAATTCATCAAACACATCTTTATTGTATGACAAGCCATATACATCATTTGTAAACGGGAGTAACCATCTCTCTCCATTAGTCCAAGATGCCCATTCTCTTAAATGCCCCTCGTCATATCTAGATAAGTCGAAATCATGTAAATCAATTAGTTCAGTCATATCGTATCCGAGTTCATAATCTTCCAATAATTGAACATGATATTGTCGGTGAGCAAATATTAAATCAGGAATGATATTAGCAGCAAGAGCTTCTTCAATCCATTCTTGGTTACCTGTATCGCCACCCACATTTTCTAGTGTAATATGAGGAAACTCTTCTTCCACAGCTTCTTTAATGTATGTCTCGTAGTCTTGTCCCCAGTCATCCCACATCATCATCGTTAATGTGACTGGCTCGCGCTCTGCTTCATTTGTATTTTCCTCATTAGAGGTCGTATTCGGCTCATCGACCTGATCAGCACAGCCGATTAAAATAAATAGTCCTAAGAGTAGTAGATATATGTGAATTCTCTTCCTAGTTATCGTCATTCTCGTCTCCTTTCTTTTACAACGTCATTAGTTCAATTCTTCTTAACGGTCTATTTTAATGACGAAATCGTGTCCGGCAGTAGTAGCAAATTCAACAATTTGCTTTTCCTTTGTAAACTCTTGCAGTTCGCCTGCATGATTTTGTATAGCAAGAGATGTCTCACAGTACAATCGACAGATGCCGCCAGTAGTGGAGGTAATGATAGCTTCTTTTACAGCTCCTTGCTCCCACTCCATCTCCACTTCAAATCCACCTCGTGCTCGTAACCCTTTTCCCCTTCCTGTTGCCCAAACCTTAGGAATGGCAGGTAGGAGATGAATAAACCCTTCATGACTTTGGATGAGCATTTCTGCAATACCAGCAGTTCCACCAAAGTTTCCGTCGATTTGGAAAGGAGGACAAACGTCAAATAGATTAGAGAAGGTCAATGTCCGTAATAATTTCATTAAATAGGCATAGGCAGCTTCTCCATCCTTCAGGCGCGCGTACAAATTAATAACCCAAGCACAACTCCAGCCCGTGTGTCCACCACCTTGACTGAGTCTTCTCTCAAGTGTTGTTCTACAAGCGTCAAGTAAATGGCTATTTGTGCTCAGCGTAATCTCTCGTCCGGGGTATAATCCATACAAATGAGACATGTGTCGATGTCCAGGCTCGGCTTCTTCCACGTCTTCAAACCATTCTTGAAGCTGACCATATTTTCCGATTTTATAAGGATATAAACGACGTCTAACGTCGATTAGCCTTTCGCGAAATGCATGATCCTGATCCAGAATCGTACTGCTTTCAATGCAGTTCGTGAACAAGTCTCTAGCAATTGCCATGTCCATTGTGGACGCAATACTCGCTGAACAGGCTTGACCATTTTCAGTCAAGAAATTGTTTTCCGGTGAGGTGGACGGGCAAGTAATAAAGTACCCTTCATCATCCTCGATTAACCAATCGAGTAGAAAGTATGCCGCTCCTTTCATAACTGGATAGGCATCATGTTCTAGAAAATTACGATCTCTTGTGAAATCGTAATGCTCCCATAAATGCTGGCACATCCAAGCACCAGCCATTGGCCAATAGGCCCATTGAACATTGCCGCCAACTGGCGAAGCCTGCCTCCACAAATCAACGTTATGATTGGCGACCCAGCCCGACAATTATAATGAACCTTTGCCGTTTTAGCCCCAGTGATCGTTAATTCCTTCAGCATTGTAAATAATGGCTCATGGCACTCTGATAGATTACAAACCTCGGCAGGCCAGTAGTTCATTTCAACATTAATGTTTGTCGTATAGTTACTGCTCCATGCAGGACGTAGATCTTCATTCCATATTCCTTGTAAGTTAGCAGGCTGAGTCCCTGCACGAGAGCTGGTCAACAGTAGATAACGCCCAAATTGAAAGTATAACGTGATGAGAAAGGGATCATCCCCGCCGTTGATGACTTTTTTTTAATCGTTTATCTGTTGGGTAATCCGTCTCTCGGTATCGATTACCTAATTCGAGCGAGACTCGATTAAATAACTGTCGATGATCCTCGAGGTGAGCAGTTAGCTGTTCATGATAGGATTTGCTTACAGCTGCTTTCATCGTCTCTTGACATTGTTTCTCGGATCTACGCCTTCAGTACCTGGCTCCTTGTCAAACCCGTTATAGCTCGTATGAGCGACTAGAATTAATTGCACATGACTTGCATGCTCGACAACGAGCTTTCCATCTTGGACTGCAATCGTTCCGTCCTCAGTAATTGCCTCAAGCTGAATGTGGAAATCCATTCCACGTTTACCTTCTTCATCATATAATATAGGCTCTGGCGCATCGACATAAACCGGCAATGCTCGTATTGGTGCTTTCCCACGGAGGACGATGGTGTCATTAGCCGCTTCATGCACCTCATGAAGCAGTAAGCTATCTAAACATGCCTGAAAACTGATCTTCTTTTCCTGACTCGCACTTAAATTCAGAATCAATGCTTGATCTGGGGCAGATACAAATAGTTCTCGTTGATAATGAACGCCTTCGCTCTCATATGAAACTCTGACTACAGCTTCTTCTAAGCTTAGCTCTCGTCGGTAATTTTCGACCGGTTGATGTGCAGGAAAATATAAATAGAGATTGCCCATCGGCGCATACGATTCATTCCAAGGACCTAAGATCGTCTCTGTCATCAGCTTTTGTCCTTCAGCATAATGCCCATCAAATAGTAACTGTCTCACATCTGATAGGTGATGAATGGCCTCATAATTATTTTTGTCACGAGGAATTCCTGCCCATAATGTATCTTCATTTAATTGAATGCGTTCTGATTGACAATGGCCAAAAACCATTGCTCCGAGCCGACCGTTTCCAAGGGGTAACGCATTTGTCCATTCCTGGGCTGGCTCATGATATGATAGCTTCAAATGCTTGTTTTTATTTGACATTTTATCAACCTCATCTTTAAGATAGTGTCTAACGGTTTATCACGCTATATTGTCCGTAAACATCGACTAACAGCCCGATTAATTTCGGTCAACACGGTGTGAGTCCCGCAAACGTTTCACGGCATGTGAGAAGCTAGCTGATATTCCATATGGCATGTAGCGATGGAGAAAAATCCTCCTGAATGGAGTTTCATTCTATTTTCTACCCGTTGCTTCTTGTACTTGGAGCGATGCCCATTCCTCAATTCGTTGAATCGCGGTGACAACATCCTGATCGCTGAAAATAATATGCTTTGGAATTTGTGAGTCAGGCAGCCTTCCAATGATGCCTTCATACTCAGAGATTTGATTGGGCGAAGGGACTAATTCATGCAGGAATCCACTCATATAATCTACCCCTTCTAAATCAGGATGCGGTTCGATCTGGGTAATGATGTCATAATCGCTTAGCGGGATATTTAGTATGTCAGCCGAACCCGTGTATTCTAACTGTAAACGCTCCTCTGACAACAAATAGGTTAAGACATTAAACGCTTCTTCAGGATGTTCACTAGTTTTTGCGACACCGAGCCATTGTGAGCCAGTGAGTGGCGCTTGGCTTTGCAAATCCTCCCAGACAGGATAAGTCACGACATCCCAATTTAAGCCTTCAACATTCACGAGCCAGCCTTTGAACCAATTGGCTTCCATTGCGAGTGTTTGTTGATTATTGAAGTAGTCGCCATGTCCGAATGAATCACCTTCATTTAATTCAGGTGGCAGGTTACCAGGAATTGAGTAGATTTCATCGATGGCCTGTAATGTTCGCCGCCAATTTTCGCTATTCGCAATCACTGGTTCGTGTGTTTCAGGATCAAGCATCAGATCTCCTAATGTCATACCAGCGAAGCTATTCTCATTAAAGCCGATCCCATAGTAATGAACGCCATCTCGTTCTCCAGTAACTTTGGCTGCTAAATCAATCACTTCTTCCCACGTCATGTCATTAACAGGGTACTCCACACCGAATTGATCAAAGATGTCCTTGTTATAATGCAAAACCATTCGTGGGACTAGGTAAGGTAGAGCATTAAATTCATTCGGCCTGAAAAAGTTTGACACGTCTTGTATTCCACTTTGATCAAGGTGGGAATAACTATAGCCTGTTTGCTCGATCATTTCTGTCATATCTGCAGTTAAGTCATAATCTGCAGATAGCTGTAGCTGCCATGGAGCACCGCCCCAAATGATATCTGGATATTCGCCAGCCATTAATAACTCTTCAATCACATCAACATCAGGTCCTCCTGACACTAATTCGAAGGTGATGTGCTCAAATTTTTCTTCAACAGGTGTTTTATAGTATTCATTAAATTGCTCTTCTTCCATCCAGTGCCACATTTTGATTGTTACAGGCTCAAGGCTTACTTCATCTTCATCCACTTCATTCTGTTGTGTGGATGTTTGGCTACAAGCCACTAGTAAACCCACTAAAACAACAATAGCGATCATGAATGGCATCCTGATTCGTGCTTTTGTCATTGGCATTCCTCTTTTCGTTAGAGTAAGAGACTGAGTACTATCTAAATGAGATGATGGATCATGCGGTAACTGTCGGTAAGACTTCTACCTCAAAATAGAGAGGAAGAACGAAGTCGGGTCAAATGGAGGAAGGCGAAATCTCCAGCCAAATGAAGTTTTATTCCCTCCTTTATCGCGTTAAAATGAAAGCGCATTCAATCCTGCGTTCGACTACGACATAGAAAATATTGTCACAGTATCAATTTGATAATAGAAGAAATTAAGTGCTACATTCATGATAAAATTAAACTAGAAGCTTCTCAATGGTAATATGATGTGATCGGAGGGGAATATATTGCTATATCAAACGAGTGAAGGGTCATATGGCTTTCGCTTTCAGGATAACAGTCAGGCGAATGTCGCGTCTATTTATATCATTGGTCATGAGAACCGTACTTTATTAGATTATCACTGGGACGGTATGACACGAGACGATGGGCCTTCTTATATTTTTCAGTACACATTATCCGGTAAGGGAATTATTGAAGTGGGGGAAGAACGGTATACGTTATCGACTGGACATGTATTTATTGTCAAAGTTCCTAGTGAACACCGCTATTACTTGCCAAAAGGAAGCCCGCACTGGGAATTCATTTATATTACCTTGAAAGGGAAAGAAGCCATTACTTGTTGGGAGTACATACAACATAATTTTGGAACAGTGATGACGATTCCGCGAGAGGCGCCTGTGATTCAATTATTATTTACGCTTTATTGTGAAACTAAAAATGGAGAGATTAGTGATTCATTTATTGCATCATTAAAAGCCTATGAATTCATTATCGCGTGCTATCGGTACTTCAAAAACATAACGAAATTAAATGAAGAAATCCCAGATTATATCAAAAAAAGCGGTCCTTTATATGAAAACGCATTACAATCAGCCAAGAATTTCTTTAGATGAAATTGCTGAGCAAGCAAACTTGTCGAAGTTTTACTTTATTAAGAAGTTTAATGAGTATATGAATACGTCGCCAATCGAATACCTTACGAAGCTCCGAATTGAACGGGCGTTTATTTTGTTAAGGGATACAGACATTACCGTGAAAGAAATTGCTTGCCAAGTCGGCTATTCTGATCCCAATTATTTTAATAAAGTGTTTCGAAAAATCGTTGGAACTTCACCGGGACGATTCCGTCAAAGCAATTATAATGCACCGTTTGGTCACTTGATCATTGATTGAAGGCAAAAGTTTATAAAGAGACGATAAAGCTGTTAAGAATTCAAATGGATTCATTTAATACATCGATGTAGTGAATGCGTTTCAGGTGGAAAAAGAGGAGACCGATTGGCGGCCTCCTCTTCAAATTGCTTTGAATCCAGTATTAGCATCGCTTCATGTGTGCGTATTGCAGCAAAAGGTTAATGCTTGATCGTGCTCTTCGTCTGAAATGTTAGCACGAGCGGTTGATCCTTTAACAACTTAAGATTGCGAACGGTTTTGTCCATGACTTCTACCCCGTTTTCCGATACGGCTTCATCAGGTAAAACGAGATCAACCGTCCGTTCCTTGCCCCTTGACAACATTTCTACTTCGATAGCCCCGACGTAACGATCCCAATGAATCGAAACCTCCACTCCTCCCCTTGCGAGCATCGGACCGACTTCCCCCGTTTTCCACTTTTCAGGAAGAGCCGGAAGCAGATGAATTTTTCCAGGTACAGAAAATAAAAGCATCTCCTGTACAGCTGCCGTCCACCCCATATTGGCATCGATTTGAAACGGTGCCCAATGTAAATCCATTCCAATCCCCATCCTTCTCCAATCATTATGCAAAGTATAGAAATTGTTTATCAAGCACGAACGACTTAGCAAATCTAGACATTCTAGCGCTAAATCACCTTCACCCATACGGGCATAAATATTAGCCATGTGGGCGAAAGACCAGCCGGTTTGTTCATTCAGCTATTCCCAGCCTCTTTTTTTACAGCTTGAACGAAAGCGTCAAACAATTCCGGATCGCTGTCCTTAGTTACTTCGATGCCTGGAAATAACGGGTAAATATGAGACTGGTGCCTGTGATGATAGTTATCGGTAAAGAACGGGTGCATCCACTCCTTTACCGCACCGTCTTCATTAATCTCATAAGGCGGGATACGGGCTAGCATCTCCTTCCATTGATCAACTTCCTCTGAATATACATTCAACGTCTCAGATCCATCAATTAAATGAGTGAGTACCTCCTTCGCAAGGGCAAAATCCATCGTAGCATTGATCGCTGTCGCCAATCCCGGTTTGCCCTGTTTGCGGTAGTTTCCCGGAGTGTTTTCAGGCGAATTGGACGGACAGCTCAAATAGTATCCATTTTCATCCATAATGAAAAAGTCTTCATAAAATAAAGCAGTTTCCCGTAGAAACGGCAACGCTCGCTTCCGCAGAAAATCTAGATCTTCCGTATATAAATAATAGTCATAATAAAGCTGGGCGACCCAAGCTGCCCCTCCTGTCCAATGAATAATATGAGGTGCAATATGCTTTAGCATTCCGGAATCGGGCACAGTCGGGGCCGGAATATAGATCCCACGGCAGCCGTAAAGACGCTGAGCATTGAGCCGAAAATCGTCAAGCATCCGCTCACAATAATCGAAAACCGCTAGCATTAGCTCTGGCATTTTTCCAGACAACGCTTGCCAATAAATCATTTGCAGGTTTTCATTTACCATATTAAACGCCCAGAACCCTTTGTATTCTCCACACCACAGCCCGAGCAACGGGCAAGGATGTCCCCCGTCACGAGAACTGGAAATAAGCAAATAGCGACCGAAGGCCCACATTTTTTCTACAAGAGCCTTGGGCGCTTCGCCTTTATAGGCTTGCAAAAGCAATTCTTCATTTGATCGCTCCCTATCTTCCGCGTCTAAATCGAGCTTCATCGCTAAAAAGAGACTACTATGTTCTTTCATATGCCGGTTTAATAGCTGATCATAGCTATCGGTCACATTGGCGAGCTTCGATGCTAACCTTTTCCATGCATCGCTTCTATTTTCTTTAATAAATGGCTCAAGATAAACGGTAACTTCGGTTGCGTCTTCCACTTGAATTTTGTCAGAATGCTTTAACACACCATCCCGAATATGAACGCGGGCGACAGCGCCAAAGTCGGTGCCATCGTCACTGCTCGCAGCATAAAAGATAAAGTTTCCTTCAGAGTAAGTCTCCAGATTGTCCGGTAAAGGAGAATCCGGTTTCCCAGCCGTTGTCCGGCGATCCGTACGGTCATGAAGATCAAGCGAAATTTGTGCATGAATTCGTTCAGGCCCTTGCTGCTTGATTCGATAAACAACTAGATCGTCTGAACGTGAAACAAATAGCTCACGGATATATCGGGTATCCGCATCCTCCCACTCGACCGTCACTTCCCCTGTTTCCATATTTAAATAACGGCTATAATTTTTAAACCCTTGGCTTGTGGCCATTTGCACTTCCAAATCCCCGAGTGGAAGCGGACAAGCAATTTGCGGGGCATACCCTTTCTCCTTCAACGCATTTGCTAACAACCTATCCGCCGTGCGTGGCTCCTCGTTCAAAAGGAGCCTTTGTACCTCGGACAGTTCACTGCTGACGTCTGGTAGATCAGGTGTTTTGCTCTGCCACCATAGATCCTCATGGTTAAGGAGAATCGTCTCTTTGTGAACTCCACCATACACCGCGGCACCAATTTTTCCATTGCCCGACGGGAGCGCTTCCCTCCAGTTACCGCCCCACCAGGATGCCGGATAATTTAGCTTCAGAACGTATTTGTCGTCCTGCTTCATCGTATCCCCTCCCCTTTACTTAATATAATGACAACCCTTACATTTTGATTCACCTTTGCTAGACCTCATTAATTCTATTCGTTGTAACCATGACAATCCCTTTAAGTTGTTGCCTTATAATGAAGCCAACACAATTATTAATACCAATAACTGATGTAAAAAAATCTCGCTCCAAGACTTCAGTCTATAGGGCGAGATATGTGTTGTAGAGATAATTTTCATTTGTTTACGTTTATAATCTTCATTCATATTCTGATGGTAAAAAATGCAGACATTTTACATTGTTCCAAAAGCATTTCGGTTTCGGAAACAAGTTCTTCGAGCATCGTTCCCCCTGCTTTTGTGCGATTAATATCTGATGAAATTGATTGATGTTACAACTTTATTAGCTGACAAGAACCGAGCTAACTAACAAAAATAGTTCAACTAAACTTAAACAAGGTCAAGTGATTGTGAAGCTCGCCCCGTAAAAGACCGCTGACGACTTCCTTGCCACGCTTTGTGATGCCAGATTGTCCCAAGAAGTGCTATATAATGGAGTACATCCGAGTTGACGCACCGCCTTGGCCCACCCAGCCACGGCTTCAGCGGCATACCCTCTTCCACGAAACGAGCTCAATGTTTCTAGTCCTGCTTCGTGTGCCCGGTGCGTAATGCGAACACTGCGACAGATCGAGACAGTCCGATTTTCGCGTACGATCGCAACAAAGGGCTGCGCGTCATCGACTTCCGGAATCATTTGCTCGAACCCATCTTGCAAGAGCTCAATGTTTTTATCGCTTGTAATCCTGACTACTTCTACCGACGGCGTCGCTTCAATCGGAATGAGAAAACAAGGTCCCATCGTAAACTGTTTTCCTTGAAGAAGACTCATATATTTGTCAAAATGCTTCGGCTCCTTCTGGAAATCATTTGTAGGTGGTTCATCTGCGCACAATCCTTCTATCTGCTCAACGAGAGCATCCTGCACATCATACCGAAATCGGCAAATGTTCGTTCCCTCTATCGTCCGCCCTAAGAATAACCTAGGTGCAGAAGCATTGCCTGGCCACGGCTCGTTAATCGTATGCAGTCGCAGACTCTGATCGTGTGTAAAAAGCGAGTCAATATGAAGTGACATCAGTTCATGAGCAGATTGTTTGTTTCCCTCCTGATTATTCATTTCTTCACCCCTCCTCATATCATAGCTGCATATAAAATTGAGTCGTATTTCTTTTAAAACCGGCCTCAGTATCCTAAAGCTGTTTCATCCGATTTTTGCTGTATCGCATACGGTTACTGAACAATTAACTCGGATACGCTTTCTTCAAAAAAAGCGACAGACTGATTAATTAATGCTTTCAACACATCAATATTAATATCGGCCACCTTATTAATATACACACACGCCTTTCCTGTCGTATGTTTTCCAAAGTCCTTCAACAAATCCTCGCGCTTCGTATCACCTGTTGCAAAGTACAAACTGATTTTCGCTTTCCGAGGCGAGAAGCCGACTAATGGTGCATCGCCTTCGTGACCAGATGCATACTTATAATGATATTTCCCAAACCCGATAATACTAGGACCCCACATTTTAGCTTGATAACCAGTCGCCTCGGTAAAAATATCTAGTAATTGATAGGCGTCCTCACGCTTTTTTACGTTTTCTACCTTTTCGATAAACTCAATGACGCTGCTGTCCGTTTCCTTTGTTTTCAGTTCGTACGCCATAACGATACCCTCTCTTTCGTTCGTTTTTGCATGTTTTTCAAATTATCTTGTTCATAAAGGGAAATCGTCATCAATGATGGCCCCCTGTTTAATATAGTTCAGCAATCTTTTTGATTCACCTTCGACTCGTTGTCTCCCTTTTTCAAATAAGAACCAATTATCCCCTTTTGTTACTTGATCCTGAGCTGGACAAAGCGAATACTCAATCCAGCTTGGCATATACGTTTTTAAAGTTAAGTAAGCTCTGCGCATATGGTAGTTCGTCGTTACGATTAAAAGCCTTTTTAATTTGTGCAGCTGAAAAAAAAGCGATCGAGAACAAATAATGAGGCGAGTACATTTTCCTTTGTATTCGTGGACACGTTTTCTATTAATAAATCTCTGTCTGGTACTCCTAACTCTTTTGCCTTATTTTTCAATAATTCCGCTTCAGGCAAAGCATTCCCGTCCCAAATAACTCCTCCCGAGAACAAAATAACTTTGGCTCGCCCATCCTTATACAATTGTAGCGCCTCTGGTAATCGATATCGAACGGAACTTTTGCTCCCAAATACAAAGATACAATCGCCTTTCTCCAGATCATCTTTCATGCCTTTAAACAATAAGGCTGTCATTTGTTCGTCTGTCAGTTGGTTTGGGTTAAGCTCAGAAATTTTCATTCATCCAGCCTCCCGCTTTATTGTAGGTTTATTTTACCATAATTTCGATCTAATACTGTCGTGTACAACAGCATACCTTTTCAAAACCTTTTTACTAAAAATCAAGTGAAGCTTCTATCAGTAGCAATACCCTTATCTCATTGGAGTCTCGCTTTTTCCCGAGTATGCTGAAATTGATGTTAATGAACCCGTATTATTAGCATCTAGTTAAAGAATTTGCTCAAAGAGGATTAATTAGTTAAATGAGAGGACATAAGGAGGTTAGGAGCTGATGTTAAGTTATCGTACAGAGACAAAGGAAGTTTGTTAGTTGCTGGACGCTTCGAGCTTGACAGGTCTATACCTAAATGGGAATTCATTCACGCAAATTTTATGATTTCTTATCGAATCAATTTCATAAAGCAGTTTCTCTTTAAGGAATAGACGTGGTCTTCCATGCCTTGGAATCTCGGACAGGTACGGTATAGTGACGCAGGTCGGATTTGCGCCCTCGTTTTTGGGGTCAGGTATAGAGACGACTTGTGTTAGCTGAGATTCGGTCCCATGCTTCAAAGTGAGTCGTATCCGCCTGCGAAAACCCATAGTCAAACCAGAACTATGGATCGGTTTTGAGTCGTCGAATTAGGGACCTTGATCGTAGGTAAACCCTCAACATAAAGGATAATAAGTGAATAAATCATGGTCGTATAATTTAACCTCGTAGGTCAGCCGGAAGAGGACTTCTTGAAGACTACGGCAAGAATCGGGTCGATATCAATCTCTGAAAACAACGCTTCAAATCAATAAGTAGGTATCAAATCATATAAATCGCTCACTTCGCCGTATAATAGGGATAGGGAACCTCTCACCAGATGCGGATACTTAACTCATTCGCTGTTTGGGGATGTTTCCTTTTTATGCACTGAACCCATTGGAAAGCATAGGAGTTAAATTATTAATCCGTATCAAATATGTTAGAATATGAAAAAAAATAAAAAAAAAAATATAAAAACCAATAAATGGAACTTAAAATTTGTTAAAAAAATTGTTATATAATAATACATAACAACAAGAAGAATATTACAAAAAATATCAAATATATTAAAAGGAGGATCGCTGATTTAAAAAAAATTAAAAAAAGGAGAAATGTGAATTTATGAAAAAAAATTATTTTAAGTATGCATTAGGAATTTTGGTTCTGGGATTATCTTGGTTAGTAACAGATGCAGCAACAGCTTCAAGCGAGGGATAAAATTTTAATAATTCAGAATATATAGAAAGTATTGATGAAAATTTGATGCCTCAAGAAGTCAAGGAAACATTATATAAATTAAATGGTGAAGTAAATGGTAATAATGTAGACGGTTACACATCGGTTGATGATACTTCCTCTTTAGATGCTAGCATTAATAGTCATAAATATAATAGCAATAGCTTCTCACATAATAATGAAGGTGCAAGTGTAATTGATGTTAATCAGGAAAACCCTGGTTTCTGGAGATCATTATATCAAAACCAGTATAGGGGATGGGGATACACAGCCTTTATAAAGAACAATAGTAATGCAAATCCAATTCTTGCAAGAGCTACAGTTGATGTTAGGTCTTTAGGAATAAATGTTAATATTTCAACAGGTGGAGCTGGGTGGTCGCCATTTAGTTCAACAGTTACTATTGCAAATGATCAAACTAACTATTCAACCAGAGAATATGCTCAAGCTCATTTTAATCAAGTTAGACTTCAGAATGTAACTAATATTCACTTTAGGTTCGGGGTTGAATCATTTTTGAATTTTAGCAATGTAGGATCTTCAACGATCAGAACATCGGTTAACTATTTCGCTTAAGAAGTTGACGTACCCAAGATTGGCTGTCTTGGGTACGTCTATACAAAAGGGGGCTATAGACATGTTTCGTACAAGATCTATTGTGTTTTCTTTACTTATGGCATTGGTTTTACCTGCTTGCGATACTTCCGATTCGACATTTAATATAGAGCAATATTTCGAAAGTGAAGAAAGCCGATCATTAAAAACAGAAAATGCTTTGAGTGAGGATTGGATAAATAAAACTATTAAAAAAAGTGTCATCTGGATATGATGATAAGTTGTATTTTGATTACTCAACTGAGCCAAACGTATCTGTTTCAGATATATGGCGTTATACAGAGATTGCTGATTTACTTAGATTTGAGATTAATTCAGAGCAATTGATTGAAATATTAAGAACTACAGAAGAAACTGATGGCGTTGAAAAGTATATTCACGATTACTTGATGTTCAAATACAATAGTAATTATACGGAACAACTAGATTACAACTCTGAAATCGAAAAAAAATATTTAATGATGATGAAAAGCCATCTCCCCAAAAACTGGATGAAATTTATTTCATTGTCGAGCTTCATAATGAGTATCTAAGTAGAGAAGTAATTGATGCTATCGAACAATGGATTATAGGGAAACAGAGTGAATTTAAGGAAGATCAGGGATCGATCGTCTCATTATTAAAAATCGAAAATTCACTAGGCCTTGATAATATAGATTTAGATAAAGAACAACAGTATTACATAGATGAATTAAGGAATATACTTTCTAGAAAAGACCGTGTTTATCTTATCGACTTATACTATCTTATTAATATTAATTATTATTTGGGTAACGAAATAGATACGGGATCAGTGATAAATTATATCGAATCATATTTGACTAATGATGGATTTTCAATGGACGTTAATCAATACGCTTATGGTAACTTAGGTACCTTTTTAGCCGTGGTGATTCTTGATCTTATAGATAGGAAAAACTATTTTGCGGATGTATTGTACGAAATATTAAATAGACATGAGAATAACTATGGTTATTTAGTAGATATGTCAAATATACCTTCGGGTACAATTACAGAAACAATAATGGCTGACCAAGTTTTAACCTCTTTGAAAGAGTTAGCTGGAAATACCATAAAATACAATTTAAAAGAATTAAATTGGACTTTCCGAACGAGCGCCTTAATACAAATAAAGAGTCAAGATGAAGAGATTAGTAAAGAAGACATTATATTTCTAAAAGATGAAATTAAAAATTTTGAGAACTCTTTCTTGGAAATTGATGAACATGATGTAGAAATAGAATCCTTATATCAGTCATCAGGAATATTTCAAGAATTAGAATCAATTGTTTTATGTAGTGAATTAATTCAATATGATTTAGACGATGATGTAAAGAGCTTGATGAAAGACATAATTGAGCAAAATTTACCCTATGTAACTGGTAATGACGCTGATGCTATCCAACATTTTATAATGATAGATAAAGTCATGGGGTTTGAATTGATTAACAAAGAAGAGTTGAATGTTGAATTGGTGACATTTTTAGAGGAGAATAAATCAAGCTTAGATTTTGTTTCATTGTATCAAATTCTAAGATCCATAAAACATTTAGGGTTAGAAGAGCCTGATTTCGATAAGAAATATGCCGAACCTTTTATGAATGAAGGTGGTTCAGTTAATATGGAAATAAACGATAACGACTCTGATTCATTATTCCTTATCTATCTGTACATATCCCTGTTAAATAATTATTAAGAAAAAGTTGAGATATGTTAGCAATCCTTTGATAACTTTTATAAATCTTGTATAATTACGAAGTAGACTGAAATCAACCTAACAGGTTAAAATAAACAAAGAGAATAGCCATTGTTGTGTATGTTTCATTAGACATTAGAGACGTAAATTCGCGAGAAAAAAAATGAAACTTTTGTAAATTCGTTCAAACCTTCGCCCGTTACGATACTACAATATTTTAGTGTACCTTATAGTAATAGCTAATATTGAGGGTGTAACAAGAAAAATGTGAGCATGTCTTATGACATTAAGAGTTTTGGGCGATATGGAAGAAAAACTTACCGCGTTCTAAAAAGTGTCTCACAAATTATTACTCACCACCCTCTTGTTACCTTTATAAGCCCATTCTATTATTTCATCCATTCAATAAAATCTATGTATTCATCTGGTGTAAACGGAACGGTTTCTAATTCCCAATTATTAAAACCTTCTTTTTTTTAAAAATTTTAGTTAGAAATATTTTTCTAGTTCAAAATTGACGAACGCTTTAGTAATAAAAATGCGCTCCCCTGTGTAAGTTGTTTTCAATTCAATTTCTTCAGGGGTAATTAGAGCTTCTCCAAGCTTTTCTTTTTCGTAATTTATCGAGGTTATGTAATTTTCAGGATTATTTATTATTTTAGTGTCGAAGATTAAATTATAATAAATTTGTTCCCATAATGTAAAAATAAGTATTAATGCTAAAATGCAGAGAATCACTAACGTTTTTTTTCATATGAATCCCCCCGGTTTTAAACATTCTAATAAATTTGTAAGGATTTTTCAATATATGTGCTAACAATTACATTTTTTTTAGGCTCTACAATATATTTTGGAATCGAGGAACAATTGAGGTAAAAAAAATGGCTCTATACTAAAAGTTGGGTTTACCAGACAATCTGCACATAAAAACACACGCAAACATCCAAATCTTTTATACTTGAATTGTCGAGAAACAAGTAAAGATTGGAGTTGCGTGCAAATGAATTTTACCAAAATCCCTGGCGTAAAAGATGTACTAATTACAAAAGTAGAAGAAGTGGAAGACCGTATAGCCCTTCATGTAAAGATGGAAGTAAAGTTACACAGTTGTCCCGATTCATGAATTACCGCATCCAAAAGATCAAACACCTAAAGTGGTTTGAACGGTTGCTGTTCATAAAAAGCGTAGAATTGCTTGCCCCCATGGGAAGCGAGTTGCAGAATCGAATCCTATTGTTCGTTGGTATAAGCAGCTATCGGTTGAATGGAATCAGGCGGTAACTCTTCGGACAGTCAAAGCGAAGACATTCAATGAGGTGTCCGAGCAATTCGGGGCGTCGATCTCCACCATCATGCGCTGGTTTGACCAATTGGCCGTAAAGGAAATCGCGGACGTTCGGGAATTGCCTCAGGTGATTGCCATCGATGAGTATAAAGGAGATACCCTTGAAGGGAAATATCAATTGATCATTGCTAATGGAGAAACGAAGGAGCCGATAGATATCTTGCCGAACCGGAAAAAGAAAACCATTAAGAACTATTTCAAACATATGAGGGCCATGTGAAAGTGGTCGTTATGGATTTGAGCCCGCCTTTTAAGGCAGCTGTCCGTTGTCGATTCCACCTTCTATTTCGATGGGATTACCGCCCCTCTCATTCATACAAAATTATAAAGTAACTTGAGTCTGTTGGACAGCTGTGATGTCCGACTCCATTGTAAGCCTTCTAGTGAAGTGGCTCCTCTATTTCTTTTGCCACTTCACTTATACTTATATGAACGGCCTTGCTCATTCGAACACTAAGCTATTAGCTACCGTCACCATTATAGGAGCTGGTTAATTTCGCTTACATTAAAGCTATATACTTTTCCACAAACATGGCATACGGTTTCAATTGGCTCTTCGTTTCGAATCGCATCTGTCAGCTCTTCCTTGCTTAAGGATTGCAGGAGCCATAAAACATTGGTTTTGAGCATCCGCAAAAGAATTGCACAGCATCGCTCCCAATGATCTCGGCATCATCAAATAAGCCAAGGACGATTTCCTTAAAGGTTTTATCCTTTTCAATCCTAGTCAAACTACACTGGTTTTCAATTATCACTCGCTTTGCTCGATCAATTAGATTACTTGGAGCACCGGGAAGTAATTGGATAAATATTCCGTTACTCAGCTTGATACGCTGGTCGCTATCAAACACGATGTTTACAGAGATGTAGGTAGACGTTTGTTCGCTTTGTTTAAAGTAATGGCATACATCATCAACGATATTCCGATACGGCATATCCGTAATACCGGTAAACATTTGATGCGTGCCTGAATCCTTCATTACTTGAATCGAACCTTTATCCCCGATTAATTGCTCAATCGTGATTTGATTTATATAATCTTCCGGAGCATTTAGCAACCCCTCACTTAAATAACCACGTACATTACCCGAAGCTTCAGCATCAGCAAAGATTTTGTACTTTAATTTGCTTGCACTCACGAGAAGACTCATTCTCTGATTTCCTTTTAACGTCCCCGAAATCAAGCTTGCAACGGATACCGTCTTACCTAGAGTACTTTTCAAGAGCTTGTTCACCTTTTGATTATTGCAAATTTCTTGAATTAATTTCGTATTATCTATAAACAGGAGACGAGCTTGTTTGTTAAATACTAGTGCTTTCATTATGCAGTTATCCATTTGAACAAATTCCTTTCGCTATCAATTTCAACCTCCACTATAAATCCTAACGTAGCGTGAGGTTCAATAGCCATTTATCACTTTTTTTTAAAGTTGACTATTGAACAGGAGCGCCCGCTTTAGCAACGAACAAACGGGGCGATGACGGTGAAGATAAAGGAAACACAAGACGGAAGGAACTGAAGTTTGATCGAACAGAGACGAAGGAAGCTTACTCATCGCAGGGCGCTGGACGGGCTTATGCTCGATTATGAAATTATTCACAAAATTTTGTACTCCCTCTTGATACTTTCTTTAATGCCAAAAAAAGCTCGATAGTAGTTCAAGCCTGATCAATAATAAATCAAAGGAAGGAAAATTCACCTATGCCTCATTTTCTACCCGTTTTTAGCAGTCTAGTTCCATTAAGCCAACCTCTTGACAAAGCTCGACCAATTGATGAACGCTATAAAACTGATGGCGATTGCGTCCATGGATACTTAACAGTGCGTTTTCTGTTACCTTTTTTTTGCTTTTTCAATACTTTGATGTTCCACTGCCTGAACAATTTCCTTCATATTTTCCAAGTAATAGACGGTCTTGCGCAGTGTGCGAATGAGTAAAATTTGCCTGATGTGCATTGGCGTGAATAGTCGGTAGCCATTTTCCGGATCACGTTCAGGTGAAATCAGTCCTTCCTTTTCCCAATGGCGGATGGCCGAAGTCTGTACATCGGTGAAAGCAGCAGCTTCACCAATGGTCATTCGCGATTTTCTCTTTTGATCGGTTATTAGCGGCAGCTTCGGATCCTTTAGTACTGCAAGCGTTTGATCAGCAATGACTTTTTCGTGCTGTAAATTAGCTTGCTCTTTGTTGACAAGCCAGAAGGCACTATCCAATTCGCCATTTTGAATGTGACGAAGCACGTCACAAGTAATGCTGACCCCAAAACCGAGAAACATCGCCCGAAGGCAACGAAAATAAGCTAAATGCACCTTTGTGTAAAGCCGGTAACCGTTCGCAGCACGTTCAGGCGCCGGGATGACTCCCCACGATTCATAATGGCGTAATGCACTTGTACTAATGCTAAGCTCTCTGGCAATCTCAATGGGCTTGTAATAGCGCATCTTCCGTCCTCCCTTTTCGTAAAAGTAGATGTTTACTATACCAAATGGGTTTGTATAAGGCAAACATTGGCGAATTACATTCAAGTACTTGATAAGCTTTATTGATTTGTGCTTAGTAATATACGAGGCTCTTACAGCCTCACCTTCTCACATGTCGATGATACACTTCAAAGATGCAGATATAATTAGAGCGAGCCTTAATTTTTCTCAAAAACATGGCTTTAAGCTTGTCTATCCTAAATTGTTCGGTATTCCTAGAAGATTGTATAGATTTAACCAAATGGTTGACAATGCTCAAACAACGCCTTATAATTAACCACATGGTTAAACAAAATGACGAAAGCCTAGATACTATTTTTCACGCATTAGCCGACCCGACGCGAAGAGAAATCATTCGGCAAATAGCCTCCAGAGAATGTACAGTATCAGAGCTGGCAGCACCCTTCGATATGTCATTGGCAGCCATTTCAAAGCATATTAAAGTATTAGAACGGGCAAGCTTGCTAGAAAGAACTGTAAAGGGGCGTACACACTTATGTCGATTAAACGCTGAATCGTTGTCCCACGCCTCTGAATGGCTTCACTTCTACGAACGTTTTTGGGATCGACAGTTTGATGTCCTCGAGCGTGAGTTGAAAAAAGCAGAAAAGGAGGAGCATTAATTTCACATATTTTAGAAGACGAAACCAAGAAAAGGATGATTAACGATGGATAATTTCTCAACTACAACATTAACGATGAATCGTTATTTTGACGTAACAGCAGAAAGAGTTTTTGACGCATGGTTGAACCCTGAAATGATGAGAAAGTGGCTTTTTACTTTGGAAGCAACAAATAAAGTGGCCAAGAACGATCCTCGTGTTGGCGGTACTTGGGAAATTGTCGATCATCGAGAAGGTAAAGATTATCGAGCAATCGGTGAGTACATTGAAATTGAACGACCCCATAAAATAGTTTTTACCTTTAAAATGCCTCAATTTAGCGATACAGAGGACAAGATTACAGTAGAGATCGAACAGCTTGAACAGGGATGTGAGATGACATTTACCCAAAACATTGTCGTCCCTCACGAAGAAAACTGGACAGAGGAAGATATAGAAAAAGCTCTTGACGGATACAATAGAGAGACTGAGCATGGCTGGAATTTAATGTTTAAAGGTCTTAAGCAGTTAGTAGAAACTGGAAAAATCAGTTTTGAAGGCATAGATTTGAACTGATGAACCTAAGTGCATGATGTTTTAATATGAAAAAGACAGCATCAATTGAACTGCGCACGTATTGTTAGTACACCCCATTCCAATTGGGTGTTTTTTTTATGACCTAATCTTCTTTAGAAAACTAAATGAACTATTATTCACGCTTCCCTCGACGAGTGCTAAATCCTTTAATGTGTATAGCGCAACGAAGATGTAAGGAATTAACGTGGCCTAATATTAGTTAACGACCACCAATAAGGAAATATTCCACTAACTTCCTAATTTTATGATAATATATTCATAACGAAATTCAGGAATTCTTTGAAGGAGGCCTATATGCACAGCTTAAAAGACATTTTGAAAGAGCATTATCAAATAGATGCGATAAACGTTTCGTCGCAACAGGGCGGCTGGGCTGCACTGGCTTATAAAGTATTTAGCAATCAACAAACCTACTTTCTGAAGGTTTATGAAAAGAGAAGAGCGTCCACGCCAAAATGGACAGCCTTGATCGATCAATATGTGCCGATTATGGTTTGGCTCATGAATAATAGCAGATTAAAAGGTAAAATTCCGGCACCATTATTAACAAAAAAACGGCGATTATAAATGTGAGGACGACAATGGTATATACATGCTTTACGAATATATTGACGGAGAAACGGTCGGTGAAAAAGAGTTAACCGAGGATCAGGTTTGCCAGCTCTCGGAAATCTTGACGGAGCTTCATTTATACGGGGAAGAACTGCCTTTTGAAACCGCTGCGATGAAGGAAGACTTCGATGTTCCATTTTTACAGCAGCTAAGAGACATCGTAGCTCAGGAAGTTCATCATATTCCCAATGAACTTAGACAGGTCATATCTCCTCATACTGAACATATTAAAAGTCTCGTTGATACGGTTGAAGAGCTGTCTGAACTCCTAAAAAGCAGTCCCTTAAGAATGGTTCTATGCCATACCGATCTTCACAATTGGAATTTAATGCAATCAGAACAACAGCTGATTCTGATTGATTGGGAAGGATTAAAAATAGCGCCAGTTGAAGCAGACATGATGTCATTAGTTGACAAGCCATATTATAAAAAGTTGTTAAGCATTTATAAGAAAACACATCAAAACTTTGTCATTAATCCTGATGCCCTGAAGTTTTATCAAGGTAGACGCAAGCTAGAAGATATTTGGGAGTTTATTGAGCAGGTTCTATTTGACAAACAAGATGAACAAGAAAAAGCCGTTACGTTAAACTATTTAACGGAAGAACTGAAAAGCATAAGTCATTGATTAGCATACCGATGCTCTATTCTTTTACGTTTTAGTTAGAAGAGGAAAAACGTTTCTTGAATAGAGCAATCGGGTACGAAGCGCTTAAAAAAAAGAATCGTTTGAACCTTTGGCTTCTAAATATGTGATAAAGTGAACAATTACACCTTTTATAAAAAAAATCGTTTATAAGCAATCTGCTCCTGTTCATGCAATGGCTGCCCTGTTCTGTTCTCGTCCGTTAAACGTTCCACCCGCAGAATAAATAGGGTCTATTTTTGACTTAAATTTATTAAAAATCGAGAAATACAAACCAAATCGCTCTTACACCTTTACTTTTTGAAATAAAGGCACCGTATTAAAAACGGTTGACCTTTCTCCTTTTGATTTTCGGCCAGTATGGCCGCGGTACATACTGAGTCATTGTTGTAAAAACGACTCCCCACTGACTTTCAGTAAGCGTTCCAATTGGTGTATCATGATTTAGCTTCAGATTTCTTCGCAAATACTTGATCTGCGGCGGTGTAAAAATACCCCTCAAGGCAAAATCAATAGGGTTTTGTGGCTTTTGTAATGCATGATCAGCAAGCCCTCGAAACGCCCTGTAATCCTTGTACGGGATTACGGTCTCCTTTTTTCTGACAATCCTAATCATTGCCGAATCGACTTTTGGTGGAGGCGAAAAATTATTTCTCGACACACCTTTCACGTAGTCTATGTCAAACCACATCCTCCAAGCTAAAACATACGGATCCTTTACTATGCTAGCAGTAAAGCGTTTTGCTGCACCTTTCTCCATTACGATAATCCCTCTTTGTAGACTACTTCCGGGATTGTCCAACAGCATCTTCATGATCGGAGTTGTGATCGCATACGGAATATTAGAGACAACGACAAACGGTTCACTTGGTAAGAAAATTTTCATAATATCCTGGTGAACGACTTTCGTGTTTGGTTGATGCGCTGTTTTCCGGTTAAGAACGTCGACAAGCTTAGCATCGTTTTCTACTGCCAATACCTTTTTAGCCCTTTGATTGAGCACAGTTGTCAAGGCACCTTTTCCCGCACCTAATTCTAGAACGGTATCTTTGACGCTAACATTTGCTCTTTCTACTATTTCGTGCAGCAACTTTTGGTTATGCATGAAATGCTGCCCAGGAAAATTGGGAGGCTCTCCGCGGCTTAATTTTTTTCCAACTGTACTTATGCATTTTTTTTGGTCATGGTTATCATCCCTCTCAAAAATAAAAATCACAGGCCATCTGCCTGTGATTCAGAGTAAAGGGAAGAAGCTTCATCCTTATAAGGTTGAAGGCTAAGAGGCCATCACCAAATAAACCTTCCTTTGCTAAGAGGAAATATGATAAATGAACAAATAAATAAAGAAAGGCAGAACGATCCACCTTTCTTCATACTGTAGATTTCTTATATGAAACGAAGATTATTAAAAAAATGGCAGACTGATCCCATTTACTCTGTATACACAAACAGAGCCTTTGAACGTATTAAATTACCGGTTCAAAGTTGGGAAACGCAATCTACCTGAAAGCATCATCTTTTAATAATCCTCCTTAAAATTAAAATTATTACATTGCTTAGTATACATTGCTCGTTAATGAATGTCAAAAAAATCTTGTAACCTAAAATACGATCGATCCCGATATGAGAAGGTATCAGATTTTTGCATTTGCATCCAAGACTACATCCGCAGCAGGTAAACTTTCAATAAAAACAGCATCGACTTCAGGCTGCCCGTGGATAAGTGCCTTCGCAATCCTATGCCCTCCATCAATTAGTCGCCCATCCGAAGATAATAAAATTGGATACTCCATTTTTGCCTCTATAATTCGCTTACAATGCTTCGCCACATTACGTATCGTTGGAGTTGATGTACTGCCTATTCCAAACCAGCAGTCTTGATCAAGTTCTTTTACTGATTCAATCTTAATTCTTTTAACGGGAAGCCTTTCAGATAACTCCCACAATTTTCCGACGTCCCACACATGCCGTTTTCCGTTTATTAATCTTGAATGTTTATGTTTAATCTGCGCAAGAGTTTCTTTCACTATTATCACCTCTATTACAATCTTAAACGAACACTACGACCGTGCAAAATCAATGGGTATCGATACAATTTTTATCTCTTCTTTATATACGGATCGAGCGTGCAATATTTAAAAACACCTGTATACGAGGCATAACGATATATATGCCGTTTGTTATCGATAAGACACATAAGATAGTTGCATTCTTCCCCTCAAAGGGAGCGGCATTTGCAAAGCGCTACGTTTTCTCACGCGAATGCCGCTTCCGCAAAACAAATCTACACGACATGAGCGGATGTTAGCAATATGGAAGCTCTTTTCCTTCAACAAATGCTTTTAAATTTTCTAGGGAATGCTCAAAGCCCTCCATATTCAAAGTTACTTCGGTTTTACCTGACTGTTTACGTAATTCAAAAATAAAAAGACTCTCATCATCTTCCTTTGAGGAAAAGGAAAACACTTGATTTGGAATCACTTTTTTTTATTTCAAAGCTCATTGGGATGCTTTCGCCTTCCTTAAGCTGGTTGTGTGCACTTGGCATCAGAGTAAACATCGCTGTTTCGCCTACTTCCAAATTTGGAATGGACCATTTAGAACCCGGAGCGTACCACTTTGAAAAGTTCTTATCATTTGTCATAGCTTCCCAAACTGTCTCTCGATCGGCCTGAATGATTATGGAGCTAGTACCGCTCATCTTCTGCACACCTCCCCTTCCCTATAATTTTAGCACAATCGATAGAGATTGATTTCTTTTAGTTTGCTTTAAGCCGAGTTTTGAACCTTTTTTTTGCGTTTAAAAAAGGGGACTCCTATAAGTGAGTTATTCTTCCTTCACTTCTGACACTGTGATTTAGCTGCCAAGGTTTACTCCTTCCCCAGCTGCTTCGTTGCATCGTTCGAAAACAATTAGACGAACGTTCCGTTTATTAAGAAAAGGAGTTAGACAGTGCGATGAAAGCCTTCTATAAACCGAATGCTGCTTTCCCCTTCTCATCGTATTCTCATTTACCTCTTCCAATATTTTAATCTCCTTCTCACCGTCTTTAAATTTTCAATTGGTAAATTCAGCATAAGAAAAATATTCCAAGGAGAGGTTTAAGTATGAAAGTTGTGATGATACCTTCAGGCTTTAAAGAATGTTTGGATGCTAGAGAAGTTGCCGCAGCAATGGAAAAGGGTGCTCGAAGCTTCGACGACTCCATTGATGTTCAGGTAGTACCTATGATTGATGGTGGAGAAGGATTCGTAAAGACAATTATTGAGATAAAAGGTGGAAAACTGATTTACAAGGAAGTGACAGGTCCTGTAGGAAAGAAAATCGTAAGTTATTTTGGAATTTTCAATGAGAATGGCAAGCGGACTGCTGTAATTGAAATGGCAGCTGCGGCTGGCTTACACTTAGTCCCCCTCGCTCAAAGAAAACCGTTAAAGACTACATCCTTTGGTGTCGGCGAATTGATTTCATATGCACTCGACCATCATGTGGACAGATTACTTATCGGTTGCGGCGACTCTGGTACTTCTGACGGTGGGGCAGGAATGGCGCAAGCTGTTGGGGTCCGGTTTCTCGACAAGGATCGTCAAATCGTGGACGTAAAGGGTGGAAAGGATTTGTTAAAGGTGGCCTACATCGATACGAGTAACCTCGATAAACGGTTAAATCGAATTCCGGTTGATGTGGCTTGTAACTGGAAGAATGTTTTATGCGGAGAAAAGGGAGTTGCTCGTGTTTTTGGTCCGCAAAAAGGGGCAACCTCAGATCAAGTCGAACAATTATCGGCGGCATTAGAGCGATACGCGTTGTTAATTCAAGAGACCATCGGAATAGACGTTCGTTTCCTGCCTGGAAGCGGTGCTTCGGGAGGGTTAGGTACAGGATTGCTTGCCTTTGCAGGAGCTACCTTACATCCCCGGTTTGAGCTGATAAGGAAGTTTATTCATATAGAACGAGCAATCGCATCTGCAGACGTAGTGATTACTGCCGAAGGGAGCTTGGACTCCCAAACACCAAATGGGAAAATCCCCGCAGAGGTCGCCAGAATTGCTCAAAAATATGATGTGCCTGTCATCATTATTGCTGGTGCTATTGGGAAAGGGGCAAGCTTAAATTATCGAGTAGGTATTGACGCCTATTCAAGCATCACTCAAAAGCCCGTATCGTTAAAAGAAGCAATGGAGAAGTCGGCACATTGGATTGAAGAATGTACTGAAACTGTTTTAAGACAAATTGCCATCGGCTTAAAAGTGGCGCAAAGGAAGGTAGCTTTCGATGATACACAGAGTAGCCGAGTATACCAAAAGCACTAAATGGGCCTATCCTTTGAAGGGTAGGCTCTCCAAAAAAAACGTTCCTACTAATAAGTATCCATGTTTTATTCATCTTGCTCGTTTTCGTTATTGATGAACTAGACTATCAGGCGAAGGTTTCTTTGATAGCATTTTTTTTCGGCGATGACGATTTGGATTACGACGAAAATACCGGCTGGGTTTGTTGCAGTGGCAACAATTACAGCTATTGTTTTTATGAAGCAGCGAGTGCCGAATTGTTATATCAATCCTTAGCTCAGGAGGTGGTTTGGTTAATGATCGGTGCTTTCGTCATTGGGGAAGCAGTCAAACAGTCAGGGCTAGCCGAGCGATTCACCCATTCCTTATTCAATAAATCTGAGCACAAAAGTAGCATTCTAATTTTCATTACGAAAGCTTTATTCGTCTCTACTTTTTTTTATTCCATCTACTTCGGGTCGGGCAGCTCTATCGATGCCGATTATTAAGCAAATCAGTGAAAGATTTCATACTTGTGAAGAACGAAGTGTTTTGACGCTACTCGTTCCTGTGATCATCTTAATGAGTACATCAGCAACACTAATAGGGGCAGGATCACATTTAATCGGAATCGGTATGCTTGAAAGTACTGCCGATCAATCGATTTCTTATGTTCAGTGGTTAATATGGGGCACACCTTTCACCCTTGTAGTAACGATGATAACTTTCTTTATAACGAAATGGATACTGTGGCCCAAAAACACTGTCAAAGTTATCAAACGGTTACCACAGACCGGCATAAGCATAAGAAAAAAAACCGATGGATGTACGAGAAAATAAGACGTTAATTTTCATCTCCATGATGATGCTTGCATGGCTGACCGAAGGAATTCACGGTTACGATTTAGGCTTCATCACCCTAGCAGGTTCATTGCTTCTTATGCTTCCGAAATATGGAGTGATCAGCTGGAAACAAGGGGTAAAAGCAGTCTCTTGGCCATTGGTTCTATTTGTCGCCGCAGCTACAGCTCTAGGAAAAATGTTAGTTAATACAGGGATCGTGGGTTGGATTGAGGGGAAAATGTTTTCAGTACTTCACTTGTTCGCAAGTGCCCCCGAATGGTTTATTGTATTGATGATCCTGTTAGTTACAGTTACAAGCCACTTATACATTCACTCTCATACAACTCGTGCCATTATTTTTATTCCTAGCTTAATCGTATTCAGTGAATCGATAGGGCTTCATTCCTCGACGGTCGTGTTTTTAAGTTTAATTGGTATGAACTATTGCGTGACTTTCCCTGTTTGTTCAAAAGCGTTGCTTATTTTTTTTATGAAGAAGGCGACTTTTCATTCGATGCTAAGCAGCTATTAAAAATTAGCGTTATCCTCATGCCACTCTATATTTTCATTATGATTCTGTTTTATTTTACTTATTGGCAATGGACAGGAATGCACATTTAGCTTTACTCATGCAATCCTCTTCCGGATGGTCGAGGCTACCTTTATGAACAAAAGCGCAGAGCGCCCGCTTTAGCAACGGACAAACTGGACGGCGTCGGCGGAAATAAAGGAAACACAGGGAAGGAACTGATGTTGACTTATCGTACAGAGAGAAAGGAAGTTTGCTAGTTGCTGGGCTCTTGGAGCTGGACGCTGCTTATCCTTGATTAAGATATTATTCACACCAAATTTTATACTCCCTCTATATACTAACGTTTTTTTTCTTATCTTTTAAAAGGACGCCAAACTTCTTGGAAAGCACCTGATCAAATACCAGGCGTATGATGTTAAACATCTGAGTCACTGTCTCCAACTTTTTTTTCAAAAACTACGTTTTGCTCACGAAACGTAGTTTTTAACAGCAACTGTCCAGCCATTGCTCCCTTTGCTTCTATTTTTCGATATCTATGAGGGTGTGCAAGGACAAAAAAATGTGAAGGTGAGGAGACATTCCCCTAACTAGTTGCTCAACTGTTTCAACGTTTTTTTAAAAAGGCTTCTCTTATTCGGCAAAATAATTAATAATACCATTTACAATCCCAGTCGCTACTTTTTTCCGGAAAGCGGTCGTATTTATTAGAGCTTCGTCCTCTGCGTTCGATATATACCCTAGCTCCAATAACACTGCAGGTACCTTGTTTTCTCGTAATACATAATAGTCGCCAAATGAGACACCGCGATCTCTCGTGCCAATCTCCTGCATGAATATGTGATGGTGTATCAAGTCTGCTATTTTTTTATCTTGATTTTGGTAATAATAGGATGTCATCCCTCTTACATTATTATTCTCAAATCCGTCGTAATGGATACTAATAAACATATCTGCATCGTTTTCTGAAGCAATCGTTACACGATCCTCTAATTCCACGTAATCATCTTGCTCACGCGTGAGCGTAACCTCAGCACCTGACTGCTCAAGAAGATCCCTGATTTCCTTGGCTGTCTCTAATGTAATATTTTTCTCATTCGTCCCACTTTGTCCGCTTGCTCCGGCATCATTTCCACCATGCCCGGGATCTAGTACAATCCTTTTACCATTTAAAATTAATGTTTTTTTCTCCTTTTGTCATATAATTCGTTTCAATGACATTCATATTCTCTGCCTTCCCAAAATCTATAAATTTAAATGCTGCAGTTGCTAGAATTAGAATGATCGTGAAGGTATATAGTGTTCGCTTTTTCATTATCGTGTTCCTTTCTGTATTGATAGACTGTTATAAACGATCGTCAGCCATAAAATTACATGGAAAATGGCTGGAATCACTGTACACACTAAATGAATATCCTTGCTCTTTAAAAAAAAGTGATGATCTGTGGGAGAATCTTTAGCGTTTGCTCCTTTTCATGCATGAGAACGACCTCGACATCTGCTGTTGTACTATTTTCTATAATGCTAAGGACCTTTTCTGGCTTATCTTGAAACTTCCAATCCTGCGAATCTATTGTCCAATCCCAAACTTTAATATCAGCATCAACAACCTGATTAAGAATAATGTCATCGTTTAACCCTGGTACAGAGCCGTAAGGGGACCGCACTAAACGAGGGCTCGTCCCGGTAATCTCATGGATAAGTGCTAACGTTTCCTCCATTTCAGGAACAAATTGCCGCTTTTCATACAACTTTGTATGATCGTGTGTCATGCTGTGGCCACCGACATAATGTCCTTCCTCGACTGCTCGTTTTACATCTGGTTGGAGTGAGGACTGTCCCAATTTGTTTCCTTGCATAAAGAACGTCGCTTGAATCCCATGTTCGTTTAGCACATCCAAAAAGCCTCCGGTCCACTGACTCGGTCCGTCATCAAACGTTAAGTAAACCGTTTTTGGATGCTGTTTCGTCAGTGGCGCTTTTGTTCCCGCGCTTATTGTTTCTTCAGTATCGTTAGCCGGCCGATTTCTTTCCTCCACCCCTTCATCGAGCTTTTCCGCAGCTTTTGTCGCTTCAGTGATACTTTCACCTTCAAATGCTTCAATGGGACTTGCCACATCCTCTGCCTTTTTCAACGAAGAAGTACTCTTCACGAATTGATCCGCCATCCCAAAGCAAGAAACGGCTAATGCGAGGAACAATAAGAGCTTGAACTTTATTTTTAGCTTCTTTTTCTTCTGCCTGAACGGCTCAGGTGCGAAAATTGCATGTATGATCACTCCTGTTTGCTTTGCTCTATTGCTAGATTAAAAGAATGAGATAAAGATGAAATGAAGATGAAATGTACTTTGACTGAAGATTGAGGAAGGACGGAGTTTTTTTTAGATTAGAGTGTGGTCCGCTTGTAAAGCCAAGTATTTAAATTGATGTTTCGCTCCTAAGGAAAAGCTTCACACAAGTCTCCCTTGGGCTAGAGAGAAAAGTGGTTGAGATCGTGAAGCATTGAAAACTGAGGTGGTTCAAAAAATATACTAGTCTCATCTCCTTCATCTAGTAGATGGTCACCGATCGATGAGAACGTCGCGTCCTTGACTTCCCCGAACGCTCGAAGTCGCTCGTCGATTTTATTCTAAGTCCGTAAAACTAGCTCCGAAAATTAGGATACGCAAAAAAGCTATCGCGCATGGCTTTTTATACCATGACACGATAGCTCATATCGTTGTTGGAAGCTACGATTTGTTCAAGTAAAAATAAAACTGAACACCGGTTTCCGTATTTCTGACACCATACAGACTTCCATGAAGTTCAAGAATATTCCTAGAAATCGCTAGCCCTAAGCCTGTTTCACCTTTCGAGCGCTGCCGTGCCGTATCTCCACGGTAAAAGCGATCCCATATTTTTTTCGATTCGTACCTGCTCAATCGGTTCGCCAGTATTTTCTACACATACTTTAACTGCGTTCGCTTCATCTATTGTGAAAATGACGATGTCGCCTCCCTCTGGCGTATGACGAATCGCGTTTGACAAAAAGTTAGTGACGACCTGCTCAATCCGATGCTCATTCGCGATAACCTCGATCGGTTGCAGCTCTTTTCGGATATTCACCTTCTTCTTCGATGCCTCTAAAGCAATTTGATGACAAACACGCTCCATCAATTCGTCAATATAAAAGGGGTTCATTTCCATTTGATACGTGCCCGATTCATATTTTGCCAAGTCAAGCATGTCGACGATTAATCGATCCATCTTGTCTACTTCCTGCTCCAGCGCTTGAAAATAATACCCTCTCTTATGCGTTGCGACATCATCCTGTAAAATAGAAATGGTACTTTTCATAATGCTCAATGGTGTCTTCAGCTCATGGGAAACACCTGAAATAAACTCTTTCCTCGTCCTTTCTAATTGTTTCTCCTTTTCGATATCTTGCTGTAATTGATTGATATGATTGTGCAATGTTTCAGAAAGAGCATTGATGTTTTGCGACAATGTACCAAGCTCATCCTTCGATTTTACAGCAACCTTTTCAGAAAAATCTAAGCTAGCAATCTTTTTGGTTGTCTGATTGATTTTCAGTAATGGACTTGCGATTTTTTTTGAATAATAAAAGGACGCAAGCACTACAAGTATCAGGACAGCAATGATTAAATAAACGTAATACTCCTTAACCATCTGGACTGCATCATCGACAGGCTGTAACGAGGCCATCGCATATATATATGCTGTTTCACCATTAATCTGAAACGGTTTAATTAATACTTTGTAATTAACTCCATTTTGTTCATAATCCTGTATTTGTATCGAATCGTTGCTCACACCTAAACGATCTGATTCTAATAAAATAGACGCTTGAAAATCTTTAAGTTTATTTAGGAATAATTCATCTGCGTATACGGAACTTGAGATCTCATTTCGATTAGGGAGGTGCACCTCTGTAACTGCCCCGTACAAGCGAACAATTTCTAGTTTAGAGCTAGCTGATTCATTTTTCTTGAGCTTTTTCCTCCTCCTTTAAGCCAATCGCTCGGGATTCAGAAATAGACTGTGCGGAGCTCCTCTTGGAAAGCTCGTCCTCTACCTCTCTTAATTTCGTTTCCTCCTCCAGATTAAAGCGAATCCGCTGTGATTCTATGCTAGACTGTAGTGGCCCCCTCTTCTCAAGGTATTCCCCGACCGCTTTATTTAGCTGCTTATTTTCCCAATACGTTGAATTTCCTTGTACCCATTCCAATTCATACGGATCTAAAGCTCCTATCGTGCCTACCGAACCCGGCACAAAGCTTCCTAAATGACCAATAACGTATGGTATAATCGTCTCTCCGCGCTTAATTCCGTATACACCAATACGGGCATCTGTCAAAGGAAATTCTTCTGTTAAAGTATCCTCAAGATCCATTAAATAGTATAAGGGAATCTGAACTTTTATATCTTTGATGTCATCAGGCTCGACCTCAATACCAGCATTTTCTTCTTCTAACATTTTGTTCTCAGATTGAGCACGCTCGTCTTCAATGTAAGGATGACCTTCTTCACCTATAAATATTTCGAAGTCCGATTGCACAGAATCGACTTCAACATAAAAATCGTTACTATTTTTTAAGTTCCCATGTTGATCCAATGTTGTAATCCATGTACTATTCTCTTGATAAAAATCTTGCTCAAGCTTTTGGTGTGCGTACTTGTCATTTTTGCTGTCTAAATAGGCCGTTTCATAACGTTCGATAGCGGATTCGATATCAAGTACTTTTTGGTTTGCATAATATTGTTCAAAGAAAAAAAAGTTTGTCCAATAAAAACGGTCGCCAGAATGAACAAACAGAGGAGAGTTGTTAACGTAAATAGCTTAACGACAATTCGGCTCCTCATAAAGCGCCCTCAAATTTATACCCTAAGCGCACAATCGTTTTGATCGAAGCTGCCTTTTCTCCCAGTTTTGTCCGTAAGTTACGCATATGTGTATTAATCGTCCGATCGTCTCCGTCGTATTCGTAACCCCAAACCTTAGTTATTAATTGTTCTCTCGTAATGACAACCCCTTCGTTTTGCATTAAATAGGACAAAATTTCAAATTCTGTATGCGTTAAATTAATCGTCTTTCCATCAATTCTAACTGTCCTTGCTAGTAAGTTTATCGATATCCCATTCATCTGTCTGAAGTTCTGACTCTGCTCCTGAGTCTCGCCCTTTCGATGACGACTTTGCAATAACCGTTTCGCTCGTGCCAATAAAATAAGCGGACTATACGGTTTGGTTACGTAATCATCTGCGCCTAGTTCAAAGCCTAGTAATGTATCCTCCTCTTCAGCACGTGCGGTTAGCATAATAATCGGAACATCTGATGTTTTCCGAATCCGCCTACAAATAGACCAACCGTCTAGCTTCGGTAACATAATATCAAGAATGATTAAATCCACTTCATGATCCTCAAACAATAGTAACGCTTTTTTTTCCGTCACTTGCCTCCAACACGTTGAAATCCTCGTTAAGGAAGTAGTCTTTGATAACTTCCCTTAGAATTTGTTCGTCTTCGACAATAAGAATTGTTTCTGCCATATTTGTTTACCCTCCATCATGTCACATATAAAGTATAGCAAACCAAGATGAAGATCAGATAAAGATGGCGGTATTACCAATTAAAATATCATTTTCCAAGAATAGTACTTTCCCATAAAATTTCTGCATCATAGGTGAGCACCCGGCTGAGCGTACCGATTTCGACAAATAGTAGGAACCCTTTTTCATTATGATTTGATAAGAAGTTAAAAGAATGGAGTCCAATGAAGAGGAATCATCGTCGAAGCAAAAATGTGGGAAATCTTGCATTCCAAACCGTCCAGCTATAGGTTAACATGGAAGTAATCGTAGAGTTGACCCAAAAAAACGTAAAGTCCTCCTGAGCGAAGAACTACGCTCTAAAAGCTAGAATATAGATACGAATAAATTTCAGTCCAGCTAATAACACCTTCTATTTTAGCTATTACAAAAGCAGCTTTGAACTTGTTTTTCAAAGCTGCTTCCTTACCAATAACATTGACGCTGAAATTATTGTTTACTTGCTTTACGAACCTTTATAAACCCAGCAGCAATATCCCAAATTAAACCAAAAATTAGCAGAATCAACATCCAAAGTGTAAGCTGTTCCCAGACGACGCGAATATTACTATAGGCCTCGCTTCCCTCTATTAAAAAACCATTTTGCACAAGCTCGTTTATGAAATTAGGGTTCCAGAACTGTCCCCCAGTTATGAGGAACATAATTACTGCAATGGAAATCAAATTAACAATAGTAGTGAAAACGACGAGCGAATACGTCCACTTTTCGTAAATGAACTTTAAACATTCCTTCACAATACCAAATCCAAAAACGATGAGAATTAGCATTAAGAATGACCTGTATGTTGTTTCGTTTATAAACGGAACAACACCGAAAAACTCTCCATTCTGAAAAATCCAAATGCCGAAATAATCATTTGAAAAAGCCAGAAATACTATAATCAGCACATAAAATATAATCCCTGCAATTGGTTCACTTCGTTTAATCTGACGTTTAGGGTCAGGGACTGGCGCAAGATTTGACGGCTTCCACCCTTTATCTAAATTGAGCTTTTTTAGCTTCCCTTCACTAACATATTCTGCTAAAGCAAAGCCAATGTGGTCCAGCCAAAAACAATTGGAATGATGGAAGTGAAAAAAAGACACGATGTAGCTAACAAAATAATCAAGAATGTTAATCGGATTTACAATGACTTGGATAATGAAAACAGCAGTAAATACTGAAACCACCGAAATCAAAGCTATCTTCAAAACTAGCCAATACAATTCGTATAGTTCCGGACCGATTAAATACTTTTTCGTCCCCCGATATTTCCGCGCAAGCTCCTTGGATGGCCGAGCTCAAACAATACTTCCTCCACATCGCTCTCAGTCACGTCCCTGTCTTGAACATACTCATCCAGCATATCTTCTATTAAACCACGAAGTTCGAGCTCGATATCTTTTCTTTGAGCTTCCGGTAGCCTCCTAGTCACATCATAAACATATCGCTCAACGATCTCCATCTTCTTCATCTCTTTCCTCCAATAAATTTTGCATACTCCTAGCAATGGTTTGCCATTCTACACGCAATAATTCTAAGACGTCTTTTCCAACGTTACTTAATAAGTAATACTTCCTTGGTCGAGTTTCATTCGTATCCCATTTGCTTTCCAAAAGGCCTTGCTTTTCCAATCTTCTCAACAATGGATACAATGTCCCTGGTTCAACCTGAATCCCCTTTTCTTTTAATGTTGTGACAAGAGAGTACCCATATTGTGGTTCATAAAGCTGACTTAGAGCCCCAATTGTAATAGTTCCCCGCCTCAACTCCTGTAACAGCTTGTCAATGTGTTCATATTTATCGCTCACGTCATCAACTCCTAAAATCATTATACTGTATGTCGTACACTATTGTAAATAACATATTAATTTATATTATTCTATAATCATCATTCTTTGTATGTTAAATAGGGACGTCCCTTTTAAATAAAATTAAGTGAATCAATGTCATGATCAAGATCATTTGATTATTGATTTCCACTCTAGATGGTTACTTTCCGCGGGCAGCTAGTAAGCCTTCGTCGGATAAAGTCCTCTTAGTCTTACCGGTGCCTTTCCTCCTGCATGAATCGATCACCTGCGATGCCAATCTTTATAATGGCAATTTAAACGAACGAACAATTTTGTGATTCGGATTTATTTCCGAACTAGGCATGTATGAAATTGCCCCAGGAAAAATAGTGAAGATTAAAGGTGTGGAAGGATAAAATATCAGTAGTTAAGAACGAAGTTTGGTTATATTCAACAAACTAGCTAATCTGAATCAACACCTACATTATCGAAGCTATTCACAAGAAACTAAAAAAAAGCAAAAGCCAGCGAA
>BAXO01000040.1 GCA_001310555.1 Bacillus sp. JCM 19058 | reverse complement strand
TTTTCTTGATTGTAAGGTCGAGCGTCGGCTGAAAATGAGCAACGGGTAGAGCGTCTTATTGAGCTAAGCCTTAATCGAACGAAAAAGCCATTTTAGAACAGATGAAGCTGGTGTTTACTCATATTGAGCGTTCTTACTCTATCGTTGATCGTGCACTAAGCTGTATAAGACTTTACTGGTTCGGCATACTAAAGTGTAAATTACCTAAGGGCGTGAGCGAATGCTGGCATTATCGTCTGCTGTTGAGGGAAGGCATTTTAAACTGCACGATCTAGAAAAAAAATTAAAGCCGATTGGGTACGTTATTGGTGGAGGCTGGGAATACGAACACGGTTTTTTTTGATTACAAGGTCGATCAAAATGAGGGCTACATATTTTTGCGAGTGCCATTTCAAGCAGTTGATGGTGAGCTTGATCGGCGTGGCGTGATAGTCGAACTAGGAAAGCCTTTTTTATTAAGCCATACTTTTCAACGCGGAAATGATCCAGACTCAGCAAATGATGTCGTGAGCGCGACGATCGGTGCTCCGTTGAATCAGTTTTCTGAACCTGCTAATAAAGACGATGAGATTGAACCTAAATATATGAAGGTGGCCCAAAGCTTAATACGGGAGCTTGAACTGACAATTTTGTATTAAAAAAACGTACCCTTTACTTGCCGAACATGATAAGATGAAATGGCAAAATGCAAGGATAAGGTGGTGTAGAAATGACTGCCATTATTTTCGGTTTCGCTATTTTTTTGTGGCTGGTTAATTCTTGATATTGTGAAGCAGCGAAAGGTTAATGGAGAAATCATGATTAGTTCTTTTTTATCCGGAGTGATCGGTGGCATATGCTGGTGGTTATTGGAATTGATTTTTTTAAGAAAAATTGTGTGAAAAAGTGTTGCATCTTTTGTTACTCTTCTTTATAATAAGACAAGTACATAGCAGCGCCGGGGCCATAGCTCAGCTGGGAGAGCGTTTGGCTGGCAGCCAAAAGGTCAGGGGTTCGAGCCCCCTTGGCTCCACCATACATAAAGCTTGTGTTTAACGTATTTTCTCGTAGTCGAGGGAGTACGTTTTTTACTTATGTTGAAAGGTTTAGGGTAGCTGATCGCAAATTGCTCACATTTTGAAAAAGTTATTGTTCTTTGTAGGATTTCTTTCAGACTGATAAAACCCTTTAAAGAGATCATTAAAGAAAGTAAAAACACCTCTGTCATTGGTTTTGAAGTTATATCGATTTTGCAATAATCCTAATAAAGCAATGCACGCAACTTTGTGAGGTTTCCTCTGAAGTTGCGTTTTTAATTTGTCATAGTCATCAACGATGTGATTATTTCCCTTGTGCCGCAACGTAATCATTGTTCTTATCATATAAAACAATAGTTTGCGCAAGTGTCGATTTCCTCTCCGATTAATGACATCCTTCATTTGATACTTATTAGATTGATACACGCGTAAATCGATTCCTGCATAGGCATTTACCTGTTTATGTGAAGCGAAAAGAAGCTAGAGCCTCTTACCCAGCCATATTAAATCAAGATGTTCAATGCCAGCAATTACGGGACTATGCAAAAAGAATCGCTGAGTTAAAAGAAAAAAAAGGAACAACTCGTCAAGCAGATGGTCACCCCCTACTGGTCAAAGCTTTCGGAAAGATGAAATGATAGTGAGACAGCTATCCGAGCGCGGTGGAACATTATACTGCAAAACTTCGGAGACAGAGTGAAAATCAGTGGGTCGGCAGTTTTATATACCATTGCAGATCTTCAAATAGATTAATAAGGAATGAACTTACACACTAGGGTATAGAAAGGAAAATTGAAGGGAACTACCTGAAATCCTTGCACTAAAAGCGTTATCTTTTTATATCTATTTATCAACGGTTAGTATACAGATTTCTTAATTTTATGTCAGTGACATATAAAAAAATCCATTGACATATATCAGTGAATGATGTTAAAGTTACATCGGAATTTATTTTTTATAGTCAAACAAAAAAAACGATCGGAGGGTTACAGAAAATTAAGAAGGGATGAAGCAACTATAAGTAAGACTCTTTTATGGGACAAAAAAATGAAAGCGATTACTAGAAAGAGTCGTATGTTGAGCATCTAAAGGGACAACTCAGGAAGGCGTACTATCGCCGTGATTATCCAATATTGTTTTGCATGATTTAGACAAATGAATATATATGGGAGGGTAATTGCATGAGTATAAAAATTAGAAAATTTCTAATGATGTGTCTATTTTTAGCGTTGGTGATGTTTGTTTTTGGGTGTGCTGAGAGTACTGAACCAGATGATGAGGATAACACAGTAGGCGATGAAGAGGGAGATCCAGTTACTCTACAAGTAGTTATAGGTTGGGATGAAGATATGTTTAACCACCGTTTTAAAGATCCAATTGAAGCTGAATTTCCTTGGATTACAATTGAACAAATTCGATCAGGTTCTGATATACAAGAGTTAGAAGAATTGTTTGCTCAAGATTTGAACCCAGATATTATCTTTGAAATCTCTCACGATAATATGGAGTATTTTGAACTTGATTACGACCTAGATGAATTAATCGAAAAACATGACTATGATGTGAGTCATATCAACCCTGTTTATTTAGACGCTATTCGAGCTAAAGATCCAGAAAGACGACTTTTAGGTATGCCATATGAGATTGTCAACTGGGTGTTGTTCTATAATAAAGATATTTTCGATGCCTTCGGTGTTGATTATCCAACAGAGGATATGACTTGGGATGAGGCTATCGATTTAGCAAGAAGAGTAACTGGTGAGCGAGATGGCGTTCATTATCGTGGTTTGGATTTAGGACCTGCGCATGTACCATTTGCACAATTTTCAGTGAATCGTACTGATCCTGAAACAGGTGAAGTTCTAATCCAAGAGCAAGAGGAATTTGCTAGATATCTAGATTTAATCCAAGATATAGGAGCACTAGATAATTCAGGTGAACCATTCTTCAATCCAGGTAAATTTACTGATGAAGGATCTACAGCCATGGTCGTTGAGTTTGTTCAAGCGGTAGATTGGTGGTCAGAAGTAGAAGGCCTTAATTATGATGTGACAGCACTTCCTACATGGGACGGTGGACCAGCAGTAACGCATCGTCCTGATTTTGGGATCCTTACTTGGAGTATCAGCCCTCTAAGTGAAAACAAAGACGCAGCGTTTGAAGTTATCACTCATTTTACCGAAACAGAATATCAGACATTTGCTTCTCGAATTGGTCTCGGGCCTACTAGTGCAGAAGATGAAGTGCTGGAACAATTCTTCCAAGATTATGAATCAACGCATGATAAAAATATGCAATCTATTTTTACTAATCCCCCTGCGAGTCCACCGGAGTATATTAGTAGATGGGATCACCATGTTGATTTTGACGTACACCGTTGGTTAAATGATGAGGAATATATGAACATTGATCGGAATGAATATTTGCGTATTGTCGCAGAAGAATCAGCTGCGAAGATTCAGGATGCAATGGGTGTTCAATAAAGAAATGATTGTATAAAATTGATTTTGATATTTTCGAATAAATATTGGCATATTCCTTCACCTTACAAAGATCGAGAAGAGTATGCCATTAATTTTTATATTGGGGAGAGTGCAATGATTAGAAATAGTAGAACTGAAGAAAAGGAAGGCTTTCAAGAGCTTGCACCATACGTTCCATCGATTGATTTACGAACGGATTTCGTTATGTTTATGGGATTGATGAAACAACAACAGAAAGAATTAAGAAGTGGAAAGAACGAGGTTATGTTTTACACCTGATGACGGGTATTGCTTGGGGTGAGTATCAAGATTAACTATATGGAAAACTCGATGGAAGGGATCACTGGGATGAAGCGCAAAAGAATCGAGAAGGTGAAGTTGTTGGACATGAATAAGAAATATCTAATGTTTCCGATTCTTTTTTTATTACTTGGATTTATATTAGGAGGATGTAGTCTTATGGGAAGATATGAAAATAAAATAAATCATTATACGCCATACCCTGAAGTAACAAACATAGAAAATGGAATTTCTTGGCCAAAAGGGCAAGCGTTGCCTACATTTGCAACACCTGAAGATACGCTTGATACAATATTGGTTCAAGCATTTACGCCAGATGAAGCGATCACTTTTTCTGCATTACAAGGACTTGTGAATAAAGAGAGCCCTAGAATTTTATTACTTGACTCTGGTGCAGATGAAGGTACTTTTACATGGCCGATGACACCGATCATTGGTTTTGAAGATCGTGAAGCATATTTTGAATCTACTAAATTTGATTTACTTGCCAAGTATGCAGACGAGGTCGATGGCGTCATATTGTACGATCCAACAATAAGTCCCCATTATAGAAATTTAGCGGGGACAATAGCTGGAATAATGAATGCTATACCTGTAGCCAAAAGTGTATATGAAGAAATGCAGGCTAAAGGGATAAAATTAAATATAGTAGAAGATCTCACAGAAATGACTTATACAACTCCGATTGAAATCTATAACTATCTCTATGATAATTATTGGGATGACACACAGAAACGGATTATTTTAAATGCTAAACCATCTGATGAAGGTGGAGACCATCATCATACTAGAGATATTATTGCAGCAACTGGTGAGACCGTTCTTTGGCTCGATACATTAGACGATGACGAGAGAGAAGTACTTGAAAAGTTTTATGGAGATATGGAACCAGGAAATGCAATTGCACTTGGTTGGTATACGACCGAGCGTTCTGGCATTACGTTAGCATCACAGTTTGGCATAGGCACAATGCCTTCTGACTTTTATATAAGCGGTAGTGTATATAGCGGAAATGATAATACGATTACACCTGCACCAGTTCCGAATAAACCTAAATTGGAAAACAAAGTATATATCGCTTTATATATAAGCATGGTGATAATATTCAATATACGCAACGTGCGATGAGGGTGATTTGGGATGAGAATGAAGACTATCGAGGACAAATTCCGATGAACTGGACAATTGCTCCCGGCCTTGTGGATATCGGTCCTGGACTATTAAATTATTATTATCAAGATGCAACAGAAAATGAATATTTTGTAACTGGACCTTCTGGGATGGGTTACATGATGCCTTATAATACACTAAATGAGCCTGGAGCCCCAGTAAAAGATGTCTTGACGGATGAGGATGCAGCAGATGGCTATACGCGCTTAACAGAAACCTACTTACAAAGATCAGGAATTAGAGTTGTCACGCTCTGGGATGATGCTTCACCAATGGTTAGAGAAGCTTATGAAAGAAATGGTCGTAACTTGTACGGAGCAACCGTTCAAAACTTTAGGGATGTACCTTCTGTTGAGGGAAGTATCGAGAATGCTCGAGTACCTTTTGAAAAATTAAGGATTCCATATGGAAGTGGCTACGATCATATCGTCGGTGATATGACAACTGAGATTAATAAATGGGATGGCGAATCTCCATATTTCTTATCTTATCAAGTCGATGTTTGGAGCGAGTTAAGACCGGAAGTAATAATAGAAATTCATGATAAGCTGAATGAACAGTATGATGGGAAAGTTGAATTTGTTCGAGCAGATCACTTCTTTGCATTGTATAATGAATCAAATAACTTACCATTTAACTTAGCGATGTCAGAGCATACCACAGTAACAGCAAGTGATACTACAGTAGATCCAAATGTTACTATTAACGGTACCTTCGCTGATATTTGGGCTTCTTCAGAAGAAGAAACTTGGTTGGAAATTGATTTCAGCGAAACATATGAGATAAATCGATATGTGATAAGACATGCAGGGGAACATAGCCTCGACCAAGAGTTGAATACGCGTGATTATCGAGTAGAAGTAAGCACAGATCGCTCAACATGGGAATTAATCGATGATTATAGAGGGAATAAATTAAATGTGACAGATATCGAAGTCGATCCAGTAGAAGCCAGATATCTAAGGCTTACAATTGATAATCCAGGTGAAGATGGTATCGCAAGAATTGCTGATGTTGAAATATATGGAAGAGTAGTGGATGAATAAATAATGTATTAAAAATTAAATAAACAAAGACCAGCCTAGGCCTTTTGATGCGGGTATACAGGTAAAAGGAATCAACCTAATTGATCAGTATTGCAGGACGAGTCACATGAATAAGAAAAGATTGTCCACATTTCAATTGTTCGACAAACGCCCCACTTAAGCAGATGGAACGCAAGCTGTTTAAGCAGGGGCGTACGAATGTGAATATCCCGCTTCAATCGAATAATCATTCAGGGTAAGGCTCTTGATCCTCAATCAATGAAGTTTCATTGTATTCAAGCCATGAATTTCTACACACAAGGTAAAGAGTGTGAGGGAGGTTCGCAGCCGTCGGGAGCACAATCCATTAATGCGTTTTTCGAAAGTAAAAATCTTCTCAAGGTTTATAATGAGCTTAGCTTTTAGAAGCGTGAGAAAATCATTTTACACCCTGAGGGAGGCATTCTATGATTACAGTCCATTCTTCGTACGCCAATAATTTTGACTGCCATTGGAAATTGGAAGAATCGAGAACGGAATCTAATATTCTATTATTTATCACCAAGTGAAGCTTGTATTATTGGGTTGACAAGGAGGAAAGGGAAGGCCCTGTTCATTCCACAAGGCTCTCTGTCTGAGATACGGAGCACCGGATCAGGTGTCCGACCATCAAACGATATTCGACTCATTTCAGCCTGCATGTTCAACCCTAGGATAATCCATGGATCCGTACATATCTTCAATAGTAACACCATTTGAGGACTCTCTTCACCCTTACCTTTATATTCAAAACAAGTACTTTTCTTAGTTTGCTTCGTCTCGTTTTCTCACAGATGTATTGTGAGCTGCTGTCCTTTTTCTCCGACTTTTTCTTCATTCCCCGCTTACTGTCCTTTCCTACTGGAATGTTGTTCGCTTCTGAAGTGTTGTTCTTTTCCAAAGCTAAAAACTTCTAATGCTAATAATCGAGAGAAAAAGCCGGATAAAGAGCTGAAAATAATCTTTTTTTGATCAAATGAAATCGCTTAGAACAAACAATATTTGCAATGAATTAAGCAACATAAACAATGCTTATTAAAGTAAGTTGAAATAGAATACGTATTAATCGTGGTTCGAGCGAATAAAAGGAGGCTCTGCATTAAGGGGACTATATAGTAAAAAAATGCGTTGTATCGTGCATCAAGTTGTGCCTTAGGAGAAGCAGGGAAAGAAATCAGTCAATCCTGCAACTGCACAGACGAAAACGTTCTCAAAAACACGTTAGGAGGATTTCCATGAAATGGTTTCAACTTAAACTACTTTTTTTTAGGAAGTGTGATGTTATGTGTGGCCTGCCAATCAGAAGAAACGGCAAATGAAGGTGGGGAAGAAGTTCAGGAGGATATCACTTTGTTATGGGCATCACATAATACAGGTTCCCACGAGCAGGATAAAGAAGCAATCGAAGAACGATTCCCACATATTACAATTGAGTTTTACTCAGCGAACACAGATCGAGAAAGTCTGCAAGAAATGCTATCCGCACAAATACATCCAGATATTATTTCAACATATAATGCATATCGAGTGCCGTTCTTTATGGAGGCACAGCTAGCGTATGATATGGATGAGTTAGTGGGAAAACATCAGTTTGACTAGATCGAATTGAGCCAGACTTGTTGTCGCGCATTCGGTCATATGCACCTAATCAAGAGTTGTATTTACTCCCTTATACGCCAGATCTTTTAGCCCTTGTCTATAACAAAGATATATTTGATTTATTTGGAGTGGACTACCCGACGGATGGAATGACCTGGGACGAAGTACTCGATATGGCAAGGCAACTAACTAGGGAACATGATGGCGTTCAATACCATGGCCTGGAAATTTGGAATCCGTTTTTTTCCAGGTGAAGCATATGACATTACCTATGTAGATCCAGATACGGACGAACCAGCTTTCGCCAATTCACCGGGTTTAAGAGCAGGGTTTGAGTTATTCAGGGAAATGAGACAAATACCGGGGAATGTAGAGCCGCCATGGGTATTGCATGGGCAAACAGCAATATCCGCTCGTTATAAAGATGTCGGACCATTGCTGGAAGCAGAAGAGGAAGCAGGATTGAACTGGGATTTAGTGTCGTGGCCTGCGTTTGCGGATCAACCTGAAATTAACCCTGTACAAGGTGGACCGGCAATTGGTGTTTCCGCCACGAGCCAGTATAAAGATCAGGTTTTTGAAGTAATCGCTTATCTTTTATCAGATGAATATCAGACGGAGCGGGTAAGAAGGGGATTAAGTACACCATTAGCCGATCAAGAAATTCAAAGTCAAATTTATGCCGATGAGCCACTGATGGCTGATAAAAATACAGATGCCTTCTTTTACCATACGTACAATGGTGGCCCAGAACGACGATCAATCTATGACAACGTCCTTGATGAATTCAGAGATGAGCTAATCGATGAACTAGCGAATGGAAGTCGTAGTATACCAGAAATTTTAACAGAATATGAAGATAGGACTAAGGCAGTTATTGATGATCAAAAGAGTTGGATCGAGAATTGATTCAGGTATTTATAGACTGATCGGTTTAGATCAATCAGTCTAAATCCGTAAAAAAGCTGCTCGCCCCCTACTTGTTGAAGCAAGATTAAGCTGGTTGAGAATCGATCTCGTATTACATGCGAAATTATGATGAATAAGGGGTGCGGAAACGATTCGAAGATTGAGGGGGAATTTGAAATTTAAGAAGTATACAGAGGTACACTTAATCTATTACAGGGCAGGGACCAACCAAACTGCATTCCCGGCAAACTGATGGTATTGACTTGGGACGAGGCCTTTATTTATGATGTAAACCCAGCTAGTAAGACAATTCGAGACCAAGGAAGTATTAGAGCTGCTGCAACATACGAAAGTAATTTAACTGATACAGTCACAAGAAGAATGGGAGTCCATACATTAACTCGGTTATCGAATAAGATTGTCAATTAAATGCAATTAGGAGGCACATATGTATCAGTGGCTGGAAGAGATATCATTTCCTTTTTCTACCGTCAGCCAACACTAGGAAGACCATTTTCAAATAAGAAGATGTAAATCAACAGAATTTTTTTTAAGGACATGAACACGGAAGTACAATTTTTCTCTGCTTATCCTGCTTTTTTGGGGAAGACACTTCTGTCTATACCATGAAGGGGTGCTGGCTTATATAAAAATATAATGGGTAATTTCGCACTGCACTTTAATGACATAAAAAAAATCATTGTAAATAATGAAGTCATAAAAATTAATTTCATGGAATTAAAAAGGAACTCAAGAGAATTCCTTTTAAACCGTTCAAAATCACCAAATTTCTTTCCAGTAATCCATAATTTGTATAGGGATAAAACTGAAGATCCTATTAAAAGTCAGCGAGAAATAGTCTTTTATCAAATAAAAACGGAACATATTGAACCTCTGTACTTCCAAGAAACTAAAGACCTTTTTGAATTCGTCAACAAAACCTTTTTAGCAGAAGAAGGGTACATAGCGTTAGCTCCTAAAGGGTGGGTTTTGACTAATGATTTAAAGGATTCTCCTACTATAAGGAGCTTTAGTGTCTATGTAACTAAAATAGTGTTGGCGGTAGACGCTAATGATCACTCGGTTATCACACTAGAATTAATCAAGTAGCAAAAAGGTCGCGCTCATTTGCGCGACCTTTTTTTAGCCTTTATGAATAAGGTTATATAGCCACTTTCCTTTCACTAAAATTCTGAAGAAAAAGGATTCAAATTTGTGAACCGAGGATTTACTCAGGTGGGTTGTTTAATATTATAGTGAATCTAACACAATTCTAAAATGTTAAGTAAGCAAATAGATAACTTTTAGTATGTTCGACATGAAAAAAGCCGAGCTTTCCTACGATAAGGGAAATCTTCGGCAATCAAGCATTATTTAGCACCCGCTGTTTGAGTTTTTAAGTCAAAGTGTACTTTCGCCCGCTTCTCCTTGCGATAACGAACATTGGTCATTACAGATTCCAGCAAGCTTTTAGATGAAGTTCTTGACCTTCACATGGTGGTATGGTTTACAGTAACAGTAAGCCCCTGACTTGAAAGGAGGAGTTTCCCGTTCACATTAGCGAACTGTCACACAAAACTGGAGTAAGCCTGCGGTCTCTGCGATATTACGAAGATAAAGGGCTGTTGAATCCCAAAAGGTTACCCAACGGTTACCGCGAATATACGAAAACTGATGTCGAGCTGACACGAACCATTCAGTTTTACTTAAGCCTCGGCATTACAACCGAAGAGATGGCCAAGTTTATTAATTGTTTGCTGGATAAAGGCCACGAGTATCTTTGTACGCGGAAAGCGCTCGACTTCTATGAAGAAAAATATAAAGAGGTCCGCCATCAAATAGAAGTTTTGAGAAAAACGGAAGCGGAAATCAAGGACCGCATCCTGTCCTGGCAAGAAATCGAGCGTCATACCCAGGAGCGAAAACGGGCTGTCGGTCGGCAAGACTTGTCCTGGAGGAATAAGGAGCAGTAAACTTTGTAGAGAGTACGACAAAGGTCTGAGAACAGGACCTCCTCCAAGAAAAGACATTAATTGTATGGACAGATTAGGCCGCCGTATGAGGCGGCAGCACATCGGTATAGTCTAACTAGTTTCGCTAGCACAGCATCACCCATTCTTTTTAAATAATTTAGTGAGGTGCGTTTTATGGATAAGCAGCAAGCGTTACAAACGGTTCAGCCTTTGTTTAAACCTTTCCATCTCGGTAGCTTGACCTTGCCTAACCGCATAGTCATGGCCCCCATGACTCGCAGTTTTTCACCCGGAGGATTCCCGGACCGGATGTCGCCGCTTATTACCGGCGCAGGGCAGAACAGGGTGTAGGACTGATTATTACCGAAGGCACGGTAATCAACCAACCTGCAGCGACAGGAGACCCGAACGTGCCGAACTTCCATGGCGATGATGCTCTGGAAGGCTGGAGTCGGGTCGCCGCTGAAGTTCATGAAGCCGGAGGACTGATCATTCCCCAGTTGTGGCATGTGGGAACCGTCAGGAAAATTGGCGATCATCCCCATCCGGAAGCCCTGCCTATAGGTCCTTCGGGACTGACTGCGGATGGAGCCCAAGTCGCCGAACCGATGACCGAGCGGAAGATCCAAGCCGTCATTGAAGCTTATGCCCAGGCAGCAGCGGATGCCAAAAGAATCGGTTTCGATGGCATTGAACTCCATGGTGCCCATGGCTACTTAATCGATCAGTTCTTTTGGAGCAAAACCAATAAGCGTACAGACCGCTACGGCGGTGATCTGGTTGCCCGTACCCGCTTTGCGGTAGAGATCATTGAGGCCTGCCGCCGTGCCGTCGGACCGGACTTCCCCATTGTTTTTCGTTACTCCCAATGGAAAGCATCCGATTACACAGTCAAACTGGCGGAAACCCCCGACGAGCTGACTCAATGGTTGGAGCCTCTAGTCGATGCGGGAGTGGATATGTTCCACTGTTCCACCCGCCGATTCTGGGAGCCGGAGTTCGCGGAATCCAAACTTAATCTTGCCGGCTGGACCAAGAAGCTGACAGGCAAGCCGGTCATTACGGTCGGGTCAGTTGGTCTTGAGGCGATTTCATGACCTTCTTTGTAGAATTCAAGGGAGCCCAGAATGCCAAAAACCTGGATGGCCTGCTTGAGAGACTCGAACAAGAAGAGTTCGATTTGGTAGCGGTAGGCCGTGCCCTTTTGGCGGATCCGGCTTGGGCAGACAAAATCCGCGATGGCCGGACGGATGAGCTTATTCCTTTTACGGTCGAGACATTAAAAAAACTTGTATAGCTTGAAGTAGCGAACAATATTGGATAGATGCCTGCCTGAGGGGATTATCGTGAAATTAGAATCGCATGGTATCTGAGATAAAGAAGCAGGAAAGCTGGCTGTAGAGGATATTCTCAGAGAGGGAAATTCCGCTTCTTTACAGCTTATCGATGTGGGAGGGACAAAGTATGTGGAAATAAATCGAATCTACAATAGAGAGGAATCGCGACTGCGGCTTCCGGCAACATGACCAGACGATTGCCGGAGGCGGGTAAACAATTTGCCATTAACAGTAACACAGCTTTTCTGGCAAGCCTTAAATGAGGGCTTGCTGAACGATATTTTTCGGCTTAAAAACGCTGAAATAGCAGGTTTTTTCCATGATTTTGTCGAAATCATATGCAAGGAAATCTTGAAAAACGGCTCAAAATCTTTGCACATGGAGTGAATGAAATCATGGCAAAACCAACTTCGCAACATCAAGATCAAATAATCATGCCTGGTGATTTTTTTCTACCATTTGGCGGCAAGTTGAATGAAGATAATCGTTGGGTTCGACTGGCCAAAATGATTCCGTGAGCGCACGCTGAGAAAGCCTATGGCGAAAGCTTTATCGATACTCATCGTGGTCAAGAAGCCCTTAGTGTCCGTATGGGATTAGGCGCATTGATCATTCAGGCGCGTATGAAACTGACGAATCGTGAAACCGTAGAGACGATCAAGGAGAACCCGTACATGCAATATTTCATAGGCCGATCTGGCTTTGAGCATAAAGCTCCTTTTCACCCCTCGATGATGACGCATTTTCGTAAGCGGTTGGGCCCAGCACTAGGACGTCCACCCAAAGCCGGTTACCGAAGTGACCAAAAGCAAATGGCGAGACAAGATGCTGCCGATAGAAATGGAATTGAAGGAAAGTTTGGTGGAGGCAAACGCAAATATGGACTTGGACTTATTCGAGCTAAACTTGTAGAGTCCAGTGAATCAGTCATCTACCTGCAATTGCTGGTGATGAATCTGGAGCGCAGGCTCCGCCTTCCTTTTTTTCCTGTTTTTCAATTCTCTATTTCGACGCATGGTATTCAATTTTGCAACCTAAAGACAGTTCAGCAAGCCCTAGTTAAGAAGGATTGAATATTGTTTCTTTTTCATAGATTTAAAAAGTAAATGACTTTGAAAATATATGGGAGGTAAATCTGTGAAACGAGACCGTAAGCCAAAGCCGGTATACCTTGGTGAGAAATTTGCCAAACAGTTTCAAGATAAAAGCGTAGTTCAAGCTTATCAGGATCGCGGTTCATTCCCAACAGAAGTCTTCACCACACTTTTGGGGCTTATTAATCAGTCTTCACCGCTAGTAGTTCTTGATATTGGTTGTGGGCGTGGAGAGATTGCACGGGAATTGGTTGATAAGGTTGATAGAGTAGATGCCATAGACTTTTCCCTTCCAATGATTAAAAAGGGAAAAACACTTGAAAATGGAAATCACCCCAATCTAAGGTGGATTTGTAGTAAGGCGGAGGAAGCACCATTGAATCCACCCTATGAGCTTATTACAGCTGGTAACAGTCTCCATTGGATGGATTGGGAAAAGCTCATGCCAATAATGAAAGCGGCTCTTACCCCTACAGGTAAGTTTGTCATTGTAAGTGTAGGAAATGGAATCACGCCTTGGGGCAAGAGTGAATTAGATCTAATAAGGAGTTTTTCAACAAACTGTGGCTTTAAACCTTACAACCTTATCGATGAATTAAAAGCAAGAGAATTATTTAAGGTTGAAGGATCTCATAAGACAGCACCAATCCCTTTTACACAAACCATTGACGATTACATAGAATCAATTCATTCTAGGAATGGATTCTATGTAATCGTATGACAAGTAATGCTGCTGAAGAATTTGATAATCGTATTCGAGAATTAATTACACCTTATGCAGATGGGGAACTTTTAAATTTGGTAACAATAGCTTCTATTATTTGGGGGCGTCCCACGCTTGATTATTTACAGGGAACGATGAAAACACACGGGTTTTCTAGAAGTAATTTTAAAAATGTTAGTCATTTTAAATGGTCAAACTTCATTAAGCCATTTACATTGTATATGATGTGCGGTTTCCTACAATAACCCATATAGAAGCTGAATTTTGTTGGTGCAAATTTGATACAAGCGCTTATGGGAAGGTTGTTACACCAGGGAGGGGGGCAACGTTCGACCCCGGCCACTGGTATTATAGGGTTACGATAGGTCGAGATAAAAGTAACCAGACTAGCTCATAAACGTTGGTGCAACAACGTTTATGAGCTTTTTCTTTTAGAGGATTTTCTTCAGCCTTTCCAAGTGCTAATACTACAACGGGTGTATATCGTTCGGAATCTAAGTCAAACGCTTCTGCTAACAGATCTACTTCAAAACCACCTACTCGATTGGTATCATACCCATAGGCTCTTGCTGTCAGCATCAATTGCATAGTAAATAAACCACTATCCACTTTAATAATGTCATTCGTTTTATCTTTTGGGAGTGCTGGATAATAGGATTTAATGGTTGCTAATTGATTGTCACGCAAAATAGCGATGCAGTATCTAATTTTTGTAAGGATTTCTACAAAAGGCTGGGAAATGGAAGTCATTGATTTAACCTATCTCACGGGTGACGGGCGGCTGACACATTACTGTTCTTCACCGTTCAGCAGCAGCCGAAATGAGATGTTCGCGCTTAGTGAATCGGATACGGAGCAGTATTTCTCCTCACCGAGGTTGATGGCACGCCACACTTTCTTACTGTCAATATCCCCGTCGACGGCAAATGTCACGACTATATTTGTAAATCCTTTCGGCGCCTCTTCTTTTCTTGTGCCGTCTGTTTCGATTTCCAGCCTCTCAATTTTATCTAAATGCGGTCTTAAAATCATCGTGACGTCGATGCCGATACAGCCGGCAAGAGAAGCAAGCAGCATTTCCGTCGGTGTCGCACCTCGGCCCAACCCGCCATAGGCTTCTGTCGCGTCCATATTAATATCGTAGCCGGAGTCGCCGACCGCTGTAAATGCACGGCCGCTCGTCCATGTTGTTTTAACTTTCATCTAAATACCTCCTTTAGTAGTTAAGATTTGTTCCAGGGCCAATTGGGATTCCGAATAAATACCATATGACGAAGAATATCGTCCAGCAAACGAGGATAACAATCGAGTATGGCAACATGAGTGATAGGACTGTTCCAACGCCATTCTCTTTTCCGTACCGTTGTGCAAATGCAACCACCAATGGGAAGAATGGCATGAGCGGTGAGATGATGTTGGTCGCTGAGTCGCCGATACGATAAGCGACTTGTGTGACTTCAGGAGATATGCCCATTTGCATAAACATTGGCACGAACACCGGCGCATTATTGCCCACTTCGCAGAATCGGCGGCAATGAATATATTGATCACTGCTGTAATCAGGATGAGCGCGACGAGCAAAGGCGCCCCGCTAAGTTGTACTGCTTCCAATACTTCTGCACCGTTAACAGCGAGTATGGTCCCTAAATTCGTATAGTTAAAAAATGCGACGAACTGGGCGGCAAAGAATATCAATACGATAAACCCGGCCATCGTTTCCAGAGAGGATGTCATTAGGTTTGCGACATCTTTGTCACTTTTGATCGATTTCGTTATCAGGCCATAGACGATACCAGGTACTAAGAATATCAACATCATAAGAAAGATAATGCTGCTCATAAATGGTGATACCATGATCCCGCCATCTGCCCCGCGTAACGGTGCGTTTTCAGGGATGACAAGCATTGCAATTGCGACAGCTGTTAACAGGATCGAGGTATTTGCCCACCGCAAACCTTTCTTTTCAATGTCAGAGATAGTATTTTGCGCTTCAACCGGGTCGGCCGATTCATCCGGAACATATTGCCCCAACTTCGGTTCAATCAGTTTATCCGTAATCAGCGTACCGATTATGACGACCAGAATCGTTGAGACAAACATGAAAAACCAATTGTCCGTTGGGTTAACGATGTAACTGGCATCTAAAATATGGGCAGCCTCTGTTGAAATTCCGCTTAATATCGGATCATTCGTACCGAGGAATAAGTTGGCGGAATAGCCGCCGGCCACTCCAGCAAACGCTGCCGATAACCCTGCAAGCGGGTGACGTTTAAACCCCAAAAATATAATTGCGCCCAAAGGCACGAGTACGACATAGCCGACGGAAGCGGCGACGTTTGATAATACCCCCATAAGCACCACGATCGGCGTAACAAATTTTCGCGGCGCCCGCGTTACAGTATTCGTTATAATAGCGCTAATATAACCGCTTCTTTCCGCAACGCCGACCCCTAGCATTGCAACAAGAACAGGACCGAGCGCTACAAATGACGTAAAGTTGGAGACGACATTTGAAAACATATACGCAATGCCTTCTGGATGGAGCAAGCTTACGGCTTCAACAGTCAGCATTTCCGTTTCCATCGTTTCATCGTTGACGCCTTCGAACGTTACACTCGTCCCTGCAAGATAGAGCATATGAGATAGTACAATAACGATGAACGTAAAAATAATGAATAGCGTTACAGGATGCGGCATCATGTTGCCTTTTTCTTCGATGTAATTCAAAGCACGAATCGTTTTCGATCTGTTCGCCTGATTCATGATGGCCTCCTTTACCTTAGTAAATAGATGAGAATAATAAATTAAGTAAATAAACTGTGTATATTATGACGATGCTCATGGCAGTTGTCAATGGATTTGCCCTGTTATTATCTGAAAGCAAATACTAAGTTATACGGCAGCAGTGACGTGACCTAGCTTGAGCGGTTTGCGAAACCTACCGTGTGCTCGGATCGTATACATAGGCAAACGAATGATTAAGGGGCTAATAAATGGATGAAAGATAACGATCAGTTTCATCGTAAAGCATACATTGAGATAGACGTGCATCAACACGGTATGAACATTTGAAGGAAACGACCTGGACAATTCGGTTTTACTTTACTTGCATGGGGGCTCCAGTTTTTCGCAGTATCTGATGATAAAAGCATCTGGGCTGCAATGGATCAAAAAGCGGAACGGGAAATCCGCAACGTGACGTTTGATGAAACTTATTATAAAAACCAATCTTATCGATGAATACTGAGCCGTTATTTAACGAAATACGGCGGTGGACTGAAGCGTTATAACAATACACAACGTCAAGGTTGAAGGAGTTGTTTACTTGCAGGGCATACACATTGAAGGAACGCTTTAACATCCCGAGAGGACATACGACCGTATGGTCGAGATGATTGCAAAGGTGGATACACCGGAACTTGCTCCGCACTTTGACATCCCTGTTTATATTTTTCAAGGCAAGTTTGATTACCAGATAAGCTACTACAATAGGCAAAACGATTTTATAAGCTGATCGATGTGCCAGAGAAGAAGCTATATACGTTTGATGATTGTGCCCATTCTCTATTTATGGAAGATCAGGTGAGGTTTTAAAAAAAACTTTCCGAACGGAGATTTTAAAATAAAAAAAGGATGAAGTCGCCTCCCCAATAATTCCATGAGTTACGCAAATCATCCATATGTTCACAACATTGCTTGCGTACAATGAAGATAGGAGCTCGGATTAAATGGGATGATTCGAGTCTAAACGAGGGGGGAAAGAGCGCAAAAACTGAATATTTGCCTGAAAATGAAAGTGGTTTTCATGAGTACGCATGTTAAAGAAGCCCCAAGGCCTTCCATTTTTATAAATGGGTTCACGAGGGAACGGATTCGTGAACCCATTGCTGAAGGGTAGGCACCTGTGCTTGTTTCCGAGCTTCTTCGAACCAAGCGTAGCGTGCGGACACATCGAGATGAATGGAATGGAACACATTATCTATGTCACTGAAGATCGGTATCGATACAAGCGTATTAAAAGCCGCGAAGGCCATAGCTCAGCGGGCGATTGATGAAAGCTATGGCAACGATGGCTTTTCACGCTTAATCGAGGTATTCAGGAAGTCCCCCGTTTAGTCTAATCCAATTTTTGACGTTTACATTTATGAATAGATGGCACGTTTTGGGTCCCGGATAACTCTTTTTGATATAGCGATCATCCTGATGACGTTTGGACTTTATATTTACTGCAAAGCGATGGTTAGGCGAGGCCCTCTTAGACCACATTTCACAGCCATGAACAAGGCACGTCGCAATTGCCTTGAACCACGCTTAGAGATGCGATTTGAACTTGCTGTGAATCGTCTTGATGAGTAAACTTCTGGATCAACGCCCGCAGAGGCGACAAGTTTCCTAGGATTGCTAAATCGGTCAATGTTGCCGATGGTTTAAGCATTCAGTTTATGAACACGCAAGATTGCCGAAGTTTATCAAACAAGTTCGGGCCGATGTTCCTGGAGCCACACTTTTAATGGTGCATCTTCGTCCGTTGGTGTGTAATAACCGTTGCAATTGACACCGTCACCCAGCAGTTGGCGCTGGATCGGATCACATTTCTCCCAGAGGCTTTGCACCGTCATTTCATCCTTGGTGCGAATCCAGCGGTAGCCGTAACCGTAGAACAGAACTTTCCTTGTCACTTCCGACCAGTTCGGACTAGCCGCATGCCACAACCGACGATCGAAGAAAACGGCTGTTCCCGGTTTCACACATACAGGAATCGCTCCTTCCGGCTGTCCCTCCCCCTTAGGGATTTGCAAATTATCATTCAAATGACTGTTGGGAACAATCCAGAAGTTGCCTCTTCCCGGTTCTGACACATCGGAAAGGAAATAAGCGACTTTCAGTGAAATACGCGGGCGCGGGCTTGTCTCGATGTCCCGGTTGATACGTCCGCTGTCCTGATGCCATCCGAACGTTTTGCTGCTTTCGGACAAGCCCGTTGGCGGCGTTACGATCAGATGAGCATGGTATAAATAAATGTTCCAGCCCAGGATGTCCCAGACCTTCGGCAAAACCTTCTCATAGTCCACCAGTTCAAGGAAAGCGTCATCTTCTGGAATGAAATTTGGAAAAAAACATCCCTTTGTCTGGTTCAAACCCCTCTTTCAGTCTTTGTTCGTGTATGCCATCAACTTTTGCTGTCAATCTCGCGACATGCTCCGGCGACAGCGCATTCTCCACTACAAAATAACCCTTTTCATCAAACATGCTGCGTTCTTCATCCGTCAACCCGTATTGTAAACAAGATACGTCCATAAGAAAGCCTCCATCAAATGTAGTTATACGGAAAGCGGTTTCGATTATGCCCTGAAAACCAAGCGCAACCATTGCTCATGTGTTGATATTCTTGATTTGTTGTCTGTATCCGTCATCCGTATACTATCCTTTATGTTAGAGTATTTTTGATGGAAATTATATTAACAAAATATCGTTCTTTTGTACAATTCAACGACTTTTTGATTTTAAGGCTAGACCACTCAATGGGACCAAACCGTTTTATCCGTTTTTCCGTCCAAAAATGTGGTCGGCGAACATCCGGTAATTTTTTTTGAAGATGCGATGGAAGTAAGCCTGGTCATAGAAACCTACTTCTTCCGCCACCTCACGGATCGGAATCACATTGGAAAGCATCAGTCCTTGGCTTTGGAGATTTTCACATAATGCACGTATTCGATCGGCGAAAATCCCGTCACCGCCTTAAATGTATAGGAAATGTGATTCGGAGTTCTGTCCGCATACTCTGCCAAATCCTTGAGCGTGATTGGCTCCTTGTAGTGATCCAGAATATATCGCTTGAGATCGTCTACCAGCTTCCGCTTCTTCAGCGACATCTTCCAATGGTCCATGTCATAATTTAAAATACTGAACATTTCCAAAAGCACTGCGTAACACGTCGTCGCCAAATACGGACCCTTCATCAACCAGTGGTGATTCAACATCGAGAATCGATGTTTAAAATAATCAAAGCTTTCTAGTGTAATCTGACAAGGCTGTTTATTGTTGAGTATCGGCAATGATGCGGTATTGTCCTGCATACTGAAATGAGTCGCATATCTTTGATGAAATTCATCCGTTCTCCCTCCGCGCATCGAGCCTGCCGGAATAAACAGGACATCTCCTTTGTGAATCGAGTAGGTCTCGCCGTTTACCCAGTATACCAAACTTCCCAATGTTGCCAGAATCAGTACGTTATATTGCGATACGGATGGTTCTATTGTCCAAGTTTTATCAAAGTCCCTTACGTAACATGAGTGCAATGTAATCATCCTGCACCTCCTCCGGGACAGCACCCACTCAAGGTTAGACCAAGTCACTTTGCGATGTAAGTCGCAGTACATCGGTGCCGATAATCAATCACCGCTTCTTCGGCGATATGAAGCGGCACGACATTTCACCGACATCTTAAACTGAGAAGAAATTTAACATTTTAATACATCTTATGTTTTGATTATATCTCAAATAATACCAAGCGACTAACGGTTAATCAAATACTTTCCAGTAATTGTTTTGATCATGGATTGTGCTTTCCCGAGTCGGGACATGGATTGATGGATACCCATTTGGCTTATTTTCTTCTGGAACTCTGGATGCGTATAATGCATGCCTTGATCGGAATGAATGATGCAGTCAGGATGGGGGATAAAATCCTCACGATCTGTTAACTTATTGTGCATCGCGTATACAAGACCCACCTTCAAGGCAGAGGAAATGACTAATATCAACTGGAGTCTTATAATTACAACTTTGTTATTTGCCTTGGCACACGGTGTAACCTTTACCAATGAATTAGACTTCGTCTTTGATCCTGTGAACTTAATTAATTCGGGGGTTATTGGTTTCTTCATCGGTTGGATCAGAGCGTATTCAGGAAGTATAATACCTGCGATCCTCTTGCACAATGGCATTAATCTTTTGGCCGTTCTGGTTCCATGGCTCATATATGCGATTCGATTTAATTATGTGGTAAAGTAGTCTAATTAGGAATGAAAGGGTGATTAAGAGCCGATGATCTATTAATCTTATCCTAAAATGAAATCGATTTTCTAGGTTTTCGGGATAGGATTGGTGCGGGCTTTTAATCGTTAACATAAAGTGCGAACTGCTTGATAAGTGAGCAGGCTGTCTCTTTTGTTTGCATACGTGCCTCTTATCCGTTGACCGGAGAAGGAGATTTTTGCGTGTTGGAAGAGTGTAATAAGGTTGCCTGTTGAGTGTAGTCAGGAAATAGGAGCGGGGGCTCGAACCCCAATGAGGTGCCAATGAAATTATTCTATATACAAAATCAATAGAGAAAATTTTTACTTTGCTAAAGGGGGGCGTTTTTTTGAAAACAAAAGAGCTTATTTCATTTATGGTGCCATATTTAAAGAAATACCGACTTGACTATAGCATACTATTCGTTTTTATTGTGATTGGTATTTTTCTGCAAACAGGAATTGCTTGGTTTTTTCAAAGTATGACTAACAGCATTTTTGATGTACAACAAAACAACTTAACCTTCTACCTATTTATAGGAATATCCATAATTATTATTATTATGGATCACTAACTATATGAATACATATTATATAGCAAAAACAACAAATATGATCAAAAAGGACGTTCGGACAGATTTATTTAGACATTTATTATAATTGCCTGTGAGTTATATCGCTTCTAATCATAGTGGGAATTTACAATCAAGAATTCATCAAGATACAGGACAGTTGGATGGTGTGTTGGGGCATAATATTGCTCAATTTATTATTTTACCTATTTCAGGGGCTGTCGCTTTTACTTATCTTTCTTTTATTAATATTCCGTTAGCTTTAATTACATTAACTCTAGGTCCGTTGATATTACTTGCTAGCAAATTATTTGGAGTTGTCATTAGGAATAATGGTGAGGTCATTCAGGAAAATGTGGCCAAGATGTCAAGACAGCTTCAAGAAACGTTTGAAGGTCATACAATTATTAAAGTATTTCGTATAGAACGAGCATTAACTACGAAATATGTGCAAATTAATAATGAATTATTAAAAACTCAAATTAAAGAAGGTTCTTATAGTGGATTATTGCAAGCGATTTCAATTGGGATTAGTTATTGTTCACAAATATTGATCTTTGCCATCGGCAGTTTCTTTGTAGCAAATGGCGAGATAACAATTGGGGATTTATTGGCGTTTATTGTGTTATCTCAATCACTTATTACTCCGTTTTCTAACATGGGACATCTTTGGACAGAATTGCAACGTTCCCTATCTGCCGTTACGCGAATCTATCAATTTTTACACTTGCCGAAAGCTCCATATCTTGATAAAGCAGATGTTAAACAGCTACCAATACAAATTACTTTTGAGCATGTCTCTTTTGCTTATGAGCAGGACAAGCAAATTTTACATGATATCAATCTACATATTGAGCCCAATCAACGAGTAGCGATAATAGGAGAGAGTGGCTCGGGGAAAAGCACGTTAATGAAGCTGTTATTAGGGCTGTATCACCCAACAAAGGGTGAGATCTATTTACAGCTGGAAGGAGGCAAGAAAGAAAAGTTACAAGGGCTCAACCCGTATACTTCTTATGTGCGCAGGATGCCTTTTTATTTGATGATACCATTTATCAAAATATCAAGTATGGACAACTGGGCGCTTCAGATGACCAAATTCATAACGCGTCAAAAATGGTCAGCGCTGACTCATTTATCCGTAATTTGAAAGGGGAATATAGCTTTCAAGTAGGAGAAAGGGGGAATCAGTTATCAGGTGGTCAGCGTCAACGTATTACCCTAGCACGAGCTTTTATCGGAAATCAGTCAATTATTGTTTTTGACGAGGCTACATCTGCATTGGACATCCAAACAGAAGAAACGGTTTTACAGCAGCAGCTAATGCAACAGAATCAACACCAAACGATGTTAATGATTACCCATCGTCTCTCCGCCGCCATGTATTGCGATAAAATAATATTGTTGGCCAACGGATCCATCAGTGCGCAAGGTACACATGAAGAGCTATTAGCAACTAGTGCTCAATATAAAGAGCTTTATCAACGATATTTAGAGGCAAATACGAAGATGGCTAACACATAGTAAAGTATAATCCATTGTGGCTTCTACTATATAAAACGCCGGAAAGGAGCGTGAAGCTCTGTCGGATTTTAAGTAGTGGCCTTTTTTTTGTTCCGATGATTCCTATTTATTTGCAGGTTCAGTTTCATACATAAAAGAAAAGGGATTTGCTTTCTTTATCTCGGTGTGAGCTGCGATGCTTTACTTTGTAGATAGGGTAAATTTGTCATCTCCCCATGCTCAACCAACTCCGATACAGTGACCATTTGAAATCCCCTCAGAGAAGAGTGAAATAGCTCTGCCTAGTATGCAACCACCAGATATTATTAGTGATGCGACCGTTCTACCATATATTCAGCTGTTGCATATTTGGATATCAAATGGTCTGTTGGAACCTATTCGGACTGCTCGGGATTTATATTAAACGTTAACACTGTCGCAACAGTAGGTTATTGCGGATATAATCAAGAATTTGATGGCTGCACAACAGTAGATCGAGCCCCATATTTGATGGGCATCTTCTTTGAATTACTTCCATTTTCACATGACACTCCTACGTACCAAATACACTAAGTTATGCAGCAATTTATACAGTCACATTTTTTTCCTTACTTTTAATACGATAGGCTATAAGGCAAAGTCCATCAGTTAAGGAGTGTTACACATGTCGGCGATTTCGGGAAAAGAATACATCAGCCGAATTAGCAAGTTGAAATTCGGAAGTATGGTACAATGGCCAAAAAGTGGAGGGAAACATCACGGAACACCCCGCTTTTAAGGGAGTTATTCAAAGTCAGGCTGCCCTGTATGATTTACAGCATAACCGGGACCCGAAAAAAATGATGACTTACCCCTCGCCAGCGAGCGGTCAGCCAGTAAGCATTTCCTATCTGCAGCCAAAAACAAAAGAAGATCTAGCAAAACGTAGAAACATGATTCAAGAATGGGCGAAAACCAGTGCAGGCATGCTTGGAAGGAGCCCAGATTACCTGAACACGATAGTCATGGCACTTGCTTCATCCGCAAAACTACTCGAAGGAAAAGAAAATTGTTACCCAGAAAACCTTATAGCCTTCTATGAAAAGGCACGTGATGAGGATTTATCATTTACACATACCTTTATCAACCCGCAAATTAATCGTTCACAGCTGTATTTTGAATTGACCGATGAACCGATTGCAGCCAAAATTGTTGACCAGAATGAGGAAGGAATTGTAGTCAAAGGAGCCAGGTTGCTAGCCACCCAAGGCGGCATCACTGACGAGGTGCTGGTTATTTCACCTAGCGGGATGTTGGATGAAGAAAGCGTGTTCGCTTTCTCCATCCCAAGCAATACCAAAGGACTGAAGTTTCTTTGCCGTGAGTCATTTGTGAATGGTGACTCCCGATTTAATTATCCGCTTAATTCTCGTTTTGAAGAAATGGATACTATCGTCGTTTTCGATAATGTAACCGTGCCATGGGAGCGTGTTTTTTTTCACAGTAATCATGACGTTGCAGATTCGTTTAAATCGGATGGTGCTTTTATGCCGTTCACTCTTCATCAGGTGGTATCGAGGCAAGTTGTCAAAACAGAATTTATACTTGGTGTCGCCCAATCCATAGTCGATGCTATCAACATAAGTGAATACCCTAATGTACGAGAAAACATGGCAGAAATAATTACTGTGCTGGAGACGATGCGGGCTTTATTAATTAAAGCAGAGGTCAATGCCGAAACGGATGAATTCGGATTAATGCGGCCAGAGACAAAGCCTTTGCAGGTCGCGAGCTCCTATTTTCCAAAGGCATACCCAAGGCTTGCTGAAATCATCCAGCTACTTGGCTCGAGCGGTTTGATTACCATCCCTCAAGAAGCGGATTTTAATTCCGATATTCGGAAAGAACTTGATCACTATTTACAGAGCGCCACTAAGGATTCAAAGGAAAGGGTTCAGCTGTTCCGCCTAGCTTGGGACTTAACAATGAGCTCGTTTGGGACCCGACAGATCCAATATGAGCGATTCTTTTTGGGAACCCGGTTCACCTCACCAACCAATTGTACTTTAACTATGAGAATGATCAATATGTTCAATGGATTAATGAATTCCTGTCATAAACAAAATTCTAGGGAGTAATACCTTCCGGGTATTAAGATACTCTTCTACTTAATTTGATTAAAAACAGATATAAAAGGAAATACACTAACGTTGGAATTAAGCTATGTAAGATAGCCCTTAGTAGGGTACAGCCATTGCATTCGTCAGAACGGGTCTGCCACTTAGCTGCTCACTGGCTTGGGCTTGTGATCCTGATTTAATATAGACTCTAGCATCGTATTCACCCCAGAATTTTTTGATTTACTTACGAATAATTGGTTTAAAGCTTCCGGTTTACGTTAATTTAATTGAGCCATTTTCTAATCATCTCACTTTCTAGTTATCGTGTGTCGTGACCTATACTCTAGCTGAGAGATTTGATTTGACTCTTCCTCTATTAGTGAAACTAATTTACACAATGATAGGGACTAAACGCTCTAGATGACACTTTAACAAAATTATTTCATTTAATCGCTCAATCACCGGAACGCCCAAAACAGCATTATTTTGCTGAATATTAGACCGGTGTTTCCCTCAGTGCTTGTTTACGGGAGGCTCGCATGATACAATGTAATACTAAACGGTTTCGCCTGAACGACCTTTTTTTTATAGGCATATTATGAAAATTGTTGAGGTGAAAAGCAATGTCTAAAGTATCTTCTTCCTCCCATCAGCGTATTCTCGAGGTGGCCTCCGATTTGTTTTATCGTCAAGGCATTCGTGCCATTAGCATGGATAAAATCGTTGAGCGCTCCGGAGTGAGTAAAGCAACTCTCTATCGGCATTTTCCTACTAAAGATGAATTGATAGCTACCTATCTTGAAGCGCATGATCACCACATATGGGAACATTTTGATAAAGCGATCGCTAAGCATGAAGGAGCGCCCAAAGTACAGCTTTTGGCACTGATAGACGCCATTATCGAATTATTTAAGCCTGAATATTACCGGGGATGTCCCTTTTTAAACGCTTTTGCTGAATTCTCAGATAAAAATCATCCAGCTCATCGGCTAGCATTGGAATATAACCATGCAATGCGCGGGCGGTTGTTGCAGCTCAGTGAGAAGGCAGGTGTAACTGACACGGGGTGGACCGATCAGCTTCTGCTGGTGATCAATGGAGCCTATTCCTCCGTTCCGGTACTTGGTTTAGCCGATTCTGCAAGCCAACTTAAAAAAGCAGCGACACTGCTGATAAACCAGTATCTTGATTAACTCCTTTGAAGTGTCTAGGGATTACCGTGATTATCCCTAGACTTCCAAAGGTTTTTTTTATTTTCGAGGGAAAGGGAAACATTTTGTTGACATGATACTAAACGGTGTAGTATCATAATTTTTAATGAGACGATACTGTTTAGTATCATTCGAAAGATGATTCTAAACAGTTAACAAACTAATAGAGGAGGAAACAATATGAGTGATGTATCAGTAATTGGATTGGGGCCTATGGGAACAGCGCTCGCACAGACGCTGGTTCGGGATGGGAAGCGAGTTACAGTCTGGAATCGGACGGTCACGAAGGCAGAACCGCTCGTTCATCAAGGGGCGGTTCTTGCTTCCTCTGCTTCTTCAGCAATTAGCGCAAGTCCGATCAGTATAATTTGTGTGGCTAACTACGAGGTTTCAGCTAGTATTTTGGATACAAATGATGTTACGCCTGCCCTTGCCGGTCGTACTCTCGTTCAGCTAAGTACGGGTACCCCTCAGGAAGCGCGAAATAGTGAGGTTTGGGCACGGGAGAGGGGTGCTGACTATCTAGATGGTGCGATCCAAGCGTGGCCTAGCCATATTGGAGGTGCGGAGACTGTGATCCTCTATTCGGGTTCAAACACTGCCTTCCAAACAAGTGAGCCGCTTCTCAAGGTCCTTGCTGGAAACTCGAAATATTTGGGTGAACCGGTGAGTTCTGCATCTGCACAGGCTTTAGCTGTTATTTCATATCTTCTAGGAACATGGCTAGGCTTTGCTCATGGAGCTCACATACTCGAATCGGAAAACCTGCGAGTTGATTTATTCGGTTTACAGATCGCCGCGAGTGCAGCACCGTTACTTGGAGAGGAGGCTAAGCATCAAGGGGAGGTCATCCAATTTGGAAATTTCGGAAATCCGGAAAGCTCCCTTAAAACCTCTGCCGATAGCGTGGAAAGGCTCGTACAACAAGCTATGGAGGCTAGAATCAATTCTGAATTTCCTTCATTCGCTTTACCGTTATTTGAAAAAGCTACCAAGGCGGGTTACGGTAATGAGGAAGTTTCTGCGATTATCAAAATTTTTCGTAGTGCCTCAGCTAAAGCCGACAATGAAATAGTCAAATAAGTACACGATCCTTGGAAAGGAGAGAGGAACTTTTTAGGGTGTTTACGAGTACATGGCTGCTTATAAATCGAACAATACGAAAGGTAGTCCTTCTTCTGTCGAAAAGATTTGGCTAAAAAAAAGACAGTTCTTTAAAAGGTTCCATACATGTCCTTTAAAGGCTATCGTTGAACTTACAATTGGAATTAAAGCTATCGTAATTGGTACAATTTAATTAAGATTGGTGTAACAATAGGAATTTTAAAGAGGAGCGCCCATCCGCTAAAAGTTAGACTATTAAAAAAAAGTCTGTGATCGCATTCCGATCACAGACTTAATAAATTTAAGCGTTTTTAGCGTAAACTATAGTTTCTTATGATTCTGGCGGCCAAAAGGTCAGGGGTTCGAGTCCCCTTGGCTCCACCATACATATGTAACTAACGTATTTTCTCGAGGCCGAGGAAGTACGCTTTTTTTTAGGTTAGGAAGCGTAAAAAAAGGTTGGTTAAGGCCAGAGGGACACATGTCTTCTAAAGCATCATTGTCTAAGCGGGTCTTTTTTTTCTTATATAAGAAGAGCTGATTTTTTCGCTCACTAATTTCCCTGGTATAGCATTGCCTTACACTCGTCGTTTCAGTTCTTTGTTTTACCGTGCATTTCTTCTTAGCATTAAGAGTGATAGCATGGTCCAACAGCTATTCTCTCATTTTCGGACGACTACTAGTACGTCCTCTAGCACGTACTGAATTTAAACTTTAACATGCGTATGTTATGCAAATTTTGACATAAGAAAAGGTGACTATTCCTACTTGACCTATTGGAATTATTGATTTATGATACTTGTAAATTGCAGTTCGTGCTAATTCGACATTAACGTTAAGTAACGAACAAACTATATCCACATTTGCAGGAGGAGCGCCATGAAGAGAGCATTGATACCAGAACAAGTAAATGAAGCAATTACTAGCTCGCCCTTTCATCGACTGTTAGGACTTGAATTGCATGAAGCAACGGATGAGCTATTGACGTTGCGCCTTCCTTTCCAGGAATCGTTTGTAGCAGGAGATCATGTCGATTACATCCATGGCGGGATTATTGCGACAATCATTGATGTCGCCGGGTATTACACTCTTTTTCAAGTACTCAACCTTCCAGCACCAACGATTGATCTACGAATTGATTATTTGCGGGCGGCAAAGAGCGGTGATGAGTTGTTTGCCACGGCTACCATTGTTAAACTGGGGCGTTCTGTCAGCAGTGCTGATATAGTTGTGGTCAACCAAGATAACAAAAAGCTTGCTGTAGGCAGAGGACTATATAGTACAAACCAATCATCAAAGTAGGTGAGCCAAGTTGGAAAATAATAATTTCGCACAAATTATCCACACGTCAGCGAAACGTTCACCATCGAAGACAGCATTAATTACGAAGGAAAAAAACATTGACATATGCAGAGCTAGAGGCAAGGGTGAACCAGGCTGGCAACTTGATGAAGGACCATGGGATTACCCCGGGGGACCGAGTTGCCGTCCTTTTTCCGAATGACTTAAGGTTTTTGGAAGTTTGCTTTGGGCTTGTGGCGATTGGCGCCGTGCCAGTGCCGATGAATATAAAACTAGGGGTTGAAACGCTGTCGTATATAGTGCAGGACAGCGGTAGTCGGATGATTGTTTTCCATTACTCCCTTGAGGACAAAGTGCAGGAGATGGCAAAACAGGTTGAGGTTGAGTCGTATATCGTTGCAGGCTGATTCCTCACTAGCCTCTGCCCGCTACGAGGATGAGGTCGATAAACAAGATGCGGCCTTATCAGTATATCGGGCGAAGGCAGATGAGCTTTGTTACTTACCTTATACGTCAGGATCGACGGGAAATCCGAAAGGCTGCATGCTGACCCATGCGGGGCAATTATGGAATGTTCGCTCGACATCAGAAGTTCGCGGCATTACAAATGCTGATCGAATTCTCATTGCCGTCCCTCTGTACCATAAGAATGGGATGGCAGAAATGAAAAAAATCTTTTTTCTTGGCGCTTCCGCTGTCATCCTGCCAAAGGTCGATGTCGTTGATATTCTTGAAGCTGTCCATAGGCATCGTTGCACGTTCATGACCGGTGTCCCTGCTATGTACCGCTCAATCGTCAATCACCTGCGCGAGCACAACGACTACAATTTGTCGTCGCTCCGTTTTGTCGTTTGCGGCTCTTCGGACGCACCGAAAGAGCTCCTCGATGAAATGAATGCACGGATGGGTACCGATGTGTATGAAGGGTATGGATTGACGGAGGGAGGCCGATTGTCCTTAGTTCGAGCAAAGGTTCAGCAAAGCTTGGCTCAGCTGGATTGCCCGTACCAGGCTGCAGCATTCAGATTATGGATGATGAAGGCAACGAACTTCCGTTAGGTGAAATCGGTGAGTTATGGGTGAAAAACCCGGGAATTGCGAAGGGATATTGGAATTTGCCTGAAGTAAGCAAAAAAAGGATCACGACGGGTGGATGGTTAAAAACAGGTGATTCTGCCTGGCAGGATGAGGACGGCTTCGTTTTTATCGTTGGCCGCAAAGACGACATGATTAATGTCGGCGGCGAGAATGTTTATCCAAAGGAAGTCGAAAACCTATTGCTGCAGCATGAACGAATCGAGGATGTGTGCGTTCTGTCCATCCCGCATGAGATAAAGGGGGAGGTTCCTGTTGCTTTTGTCGTCAGCAGCAGTGGGCTAACGGAAGAAGAGATTAAAGCATTTGCGATTAAACACGGTCCCCCTTATGCGCATCCGCGCGCGGTGTTTCTCCTCGACGAACTGCCATTGACTGGGCCTGGAAAAATTAATCGCACGGCATTAAAACATAAACTAGAGAAAGCACTTGCAGAAAGGAAGTCGAACAAATGAAAGCAGCACTTATTGTTAAACATGGGAATCGGGACAATGTCGTTGTAGGGGATTATCCAAAACCAGAAGTCGGCGCAAACGAAGTACTCATTAAGGTTGCCGCTGTATCTTTAAACCACCTTGATATTTTTGTAAGGCGTGGGATTCCAGGACGTCATCTAGAGCTTCCGCATATTTCGGGAGGCGACGTTGCTGGTGTCGTCGAAGAAGTCGGCGCCAATGTAATGAATGTGAAGCAGGGAGAGCGGATTCTTGTTGATCCGATGATTCCAGGCCATGGAGCACTAGGAGAGGACTTGACGGGCGGCTTGGCCGAATATATTGCTGTTCCGAACGGTAACTGTATCCCCATACCTACAAAGCTTTCATTTGAGAAGGCAGCAGCCTTGCCAATTGCCTATGGAACAGCATGGAGAATGCTCATTACCCGAGGACGGCTTCAGGCCAATGAAACGATAGTTGTTTTAGGTGCAAGTGGCGGTGTAGGAAATGCGGCTGTCTTGATTGCAAAGCTGGCGGGGGCGAATGTGATTGCTGCTGCCGGTTCGGATGACAAGCTTGAAAAATTAAAGGAGCTAGGCGCGGACCACCTGATTAATTACAATACAGCTGATTTTTCGAGAGAGGTTTGGTCGATTACTGGCAAACAGGGGGCCGATGTGATTGTCGATTATACAGCAAAGCGACTTGGCCACAAAGTATTCGGGCGACGAAAAAAAGGCGGAAGGATTTTAACGTGCGGCGCGACCACAGGATTTGATGCAGTCACTGATTTGCGTTATGTGTGGACGCGCGAAATTGATATTTTAGGTTCAAATGGGTGGGAGCAAAAAGATTTGACAACACTGCTTGACCTTGTCAATACAGGAAAGCTCGATCCAGTCATCGATAGAGTGCTTCCGCTCGAGGATATTAAAGAAGCGCATCGTTTGATTGAAGAGCGCGAAGTGTTTGGGAAAATTATTATCACTCCTTAAACAGTGGTGGAGGTGAGTCGCTTGCGCAATTGGAAAATTACATCTTTACAAATAGGGACCATTGTTTTGCTCGTCGGATTGTGCGAGTTCGTGGTTCAAAGAGGATTTGTTTCCTCCTTATATTTGGCCGCCCCATCAAACGTCGTAACAACATTGGTTCAATTGATTGTTGGAGGAGAGCTAGGCAGCCATTTTTTTTCGTTACTGTGCTCGAATTTTCCATTGGCTTTACCGCAGCGACGATTCTTGGAATCAGCCTTGGCATGTTTATGGCATTATATCGTCCGGCCGAACGTTATTTTACCCCATTTTTGTCGGGGTTGATGGCCGTGCCAACTGTAACGATTATTCCGCTATTAATTTTATGGCTCGGCATTGGCTTGATGAACAAAATCGTTGTTGTGTTCCTCTTCACTTTTTTCATGATCGTCTTTAATACGGTTACGGGTGTGAAAGCAACACAGGATAGCCATGTGAAAGTTGCGAGAGTGTTTGAAGCCAACAAGCGACAGCTTATTACAAAGGTCATGATCCCGTCGGCGATTCCGTCCATTTTTTCGGGACTTCGGGTTGCCGCAGCGACTGGACTTGTCGGCGCCCTATTTGCGGAAATGCTCGCCTCACGCGAGGGGCTCGGCTATTTATTGAACTTGGCTGTGCAGTTTTATGATACAGCCCAGCTGTTTGCAGTCATTCTCGTTGTAACGGCTCTTTCGGTTGCGATTATCGCAGCAATCAATTTCATCGAGCGAAGTGTTTTCAGCAAGTGGAAGGCTTCGTAAACAACAGGAGGATTGAACATGAAGATGCGAAAGAAGAGTCCATTTGCATTAGGCATAGTACTTGTCACAGCATTGATTTTAGCGGCATGCGGTGATGGCGATTCAGGAGAAGCAACGTCAAACGGCAACGGCGGAGGAGACCCAGAGCTTGAGCCCATCGTGTATTCGGCATTTGACGGATTAAATGGAATGGCCGTCCGTTTTGGCCATGAGAAAGGCTTTTTTTGAAGAAGAGGGCATTGATCTAGAAATCATTGCGGCAGATGATGAAGTGGCCGTGTTAACGAGCGGAGATGTTGATCTTGCCGATGCGTCAACGACACGAGCGATGGTCGGTGCAGGCAAAGGCGCGCCAATCAAAATGATCGCGTCTATGTATCGTACACAAGGGCCGTTCTATCTCATCGCTAGCCCAGAGATTGAATCGGTCGAAGATTTGCGTGGAAAAGACGTTGGTGTGGGAATTGCAGGCTCTGGCATGGATGTCTATGTCCGATATATTTTAGAGGAGCATGGCGTTGACCCAAGCGAGGTAAACTTAATTAACAATGGCGTCTATCAACAAGGCTATTCTACGTTAGAAACTGGACAGGTGGATGCAACAATGATTCATGAGCCTTTTGTAACAATGGGTGAAGAGACGGGAAATGCGCATTTATTGGCGTTAGGTTGGGAGTACTTGCCTGAATTCCATACGGGTGCATTGGCTGCTTCGGATCGCTTTATTGAAAGTAACCCTGAGGCGATTGAGCGGTTCCTTGAAGGCTACCTGAAGTCACAGGAATATGCGAAAGAAAACCAACAGGAGTATATCGATTACGTGACGGAGCGAATGGATATCGAACCTGACATGCTAAAAGCCGCATTGGATCGGGAAGAAGTTCTGTGGGAAAATGACATGCTATTAGATGTGGAGCGTATTGCAGAAACCAGCGCATCCAGCTTGAGCTTGGGTTTCAGGATGAGGAATATGATATTGAGGATATGGTAGATACGCAGTTCTATTCAGAGGAGTAGATCGTCATGAGTGCAGTTTTTTTCGATTGAACATGTTACGAAAATATATAATGGGGAAACAAAGGCGCTCGAAAATATCGAACTGACCGTTGAGGAAAATGAGTTCGTCTGCTTTCTTGGTCCGAGCGGCTGCGGCAAGAGCACGCTGTTGGAGCTGCTTGCTGGGCTGGAGAAACCTACGTCAGGCGATATCCAATTTAAAGGGGAGGCGCTGATGGGGCCAAGCAATCGGATTGGTTTTGTCTTTCAAGACGCATCGCTCTTTCCTTGGCGGACAACGATTAAAAATATTGAGTTTGGCTTAGAAATAAAAGGTAACGGTAAGGAAGTACGGCGAAAACAGGCGGAGTCCTATCTCAAGCTTGTTGGATTGGAAGGCTTTGAAAAAAAATACCCGCATCAGCTGTCGGGAGGGATGAGGCAACGCGCTGGTATCGCCCGGGCCTTTGCCAATCAGCCGGATGTATTGCTAATGGATGAGCCTTTCGGAGCACTCGATCATTTGACCCGGCTACAGCTGCAGAAGGATTTACTTGAGATATGGTCGAAAGAGAAGAAGACCGTTGTCTTTGTGACTCATGATATTGCCGAAGCCGTGTACCTGGCCGATCGCATTGTTTTGTTTTCGCCACGGCCGGGAAAAATAAAAAAGTCATTGATGTAAAAAATGAACGACCGCGCAATCCAAACGATCCGGTCCTCGTCAAAATCCAAAATGATATTTATGCTGACATTCAACGTGTAGAGAAAAAGCAGGATATCGAATTTAATATTTAAATAGCCTTACGCCGAAGGAAATGCCAGTAGCGGCATTTCCTTTTGCTCATACCAAGGATCTTATTATACTAATTGCCCGTAAGAAGACGGCTCATGCACGATTGAATACACTCATTCTAAAGGAGCGATGAAAAATGGATTTAGCGTTCGACCATCTTATCCATTACGTGACAAACCCGAACGAAGTGGAAGAAGCACTTGCCCCCCTCGCACTAATGAACCATCAGGGAGGAAAACATGAGTCGACGGGAACCTTTAATACCCTCACTCACTTTGGATTAAGCTATATTGAGTATCTTGGCATTAGCGACCAGAAGACGTATAAAGATGCGAGGCCAACGCTTTCCGCATACAGTCCGATTGCCGATATTAGTAATCAGCAAGAAAGAGAAGGCTTTCTACGCATTGCACTTCGCTCCCACCATTTAGAGGAGGTTGCAGCGCATTTGCGTAATAAGGGCGTTGACGTGGAAGGCCCGTCTCCGCTCAGTCGTAGGACACCAGAAGGCGAGCTGCTGAGCTGGGAATTGCTCCATGCTGGCAGTGAAATGTCGGAGCTTGCTCTCCCCTTTTTTATCGATTGGAAAAAAAAGCGATAAGGAACGATTGCACCAGTTGGAAAAGGGCGGACTGCTTACGCCCCATCCTGCCGGCGATCTTATCTTTGCTCATATTCTTTTTGCTGTAAATGATTTTAGCCGTTCGATCGAACCGTGGAAAGAATGGTTGCAGCTAGAAGAGGGAGAAGCTTACATCGCTCCGGAATGGAACGCAGAGGTGCGCACCCTCAAGCTGCTAGGAGGTGACCTCCATTTTGCTAAGCCAATCGGAAAAGGAGACGTACAGTCGTTTCTTCATAAACGTGGTCCCGCCCCGATGGTACTTCGTTTGACAGGGCACGAGAGGCTAGCATAAATACGGTATTTGGCGGCGTCTATTCATTTGCACGGTAGGAGGTCCTCACTATGAGCATATTTTCGGCAGAAGCGCTTGAAGCAAAGCATGTCCTCGTAACAGGAGCAACTGGCGGAATTGGCGAGGCCATTGTAAAAGTAGCATTAACAATGGGAGCCCGGGTCACGGCGACGGGACGCAATGAAGAGAAGCTACGTGCTTTTAAAACGAATCAGAAAGATAAGCGACTCTCTACCATTCGCGCTGATTTGGCTGGAGAGCAGGAGCGGGAGACGCTAGTTGCCGCTGCTATCGATGAAAACGGACCAATCTATGGCTGGTGAATGCAGCAGGAGTGAGCGGATCCTTCGGTCGCGATACACTCGACAAGATAACGGAGGGGGAGTTGCATCGTATGATGCAGTTGAATTGGACAGCCACTGTCCTCCTAACTCAACGGGTGTACAAGGATATGGAACAGGGAGGCGCTATCGTCAATATTTCATCTCTTTCTGGCTTGCGAGGCGGCAAAGGTAATACTCCATACGCAAGCAGCAAATTTGCGTTGCAAGCTTTCACCCAATCCTTTGCGTTAGAAGCAATTGAGCGGGGGATTCGCGTCAATGCTGTTTGTCCTGGTTATGTGGATACTGCCATGGGCAATGGCGCGATATTATCTGTTGGCAAAGCAGTAGGCAATGATTACACAGAGCAGCGCCGCCTCATTGAACAGCAAATGCCGTCAGGGCGCATTACAAATCCAGAGGAAGTCGCAAACACAGCTACCTTTCTTTTAACCGGTGCGGCGAAAAACATCATTGGGGAATCGATAAAAATTACCGGGGGCGCCTATATGTAAAGCAATGCCTGGCGAACAACAGCCAGGCATTTATTGCGCGTTAAGACAAACATACGTCTTATGTGGAAAAAAATTACACCGCCACCAGTAGCAATAAAAATATCGGTACTGTTTAAGAAGCGATAATCATCTTGACTCTCCTCCATACTGAGAATTATAAAATTTGGTAAATAAATCATACTGGTTAACATCTACTTTTTCCTTCCAGTGTTTAAAATTAAATTATAAATAGCTATCGAAAACAGCTCGTGGAAAAATAAGAGTTTTAATAAAAGTTTCCACGAGTTTATGTGATCCGCGATATCTCTTCTCTGTAGCAGGCTTCAGGTGTTCTGTACCCTAGAATGTTTTCGAGGGGGCTGGTTGCACCAATTTTAATTCCGTCTAAGGGTAAAAAAAAGATTGACATAAAGTGATCAAATAAATTAACATTTAACTTGTATTACAACTAACGACTAACAACCTAACTAAATTTAAAATTAAGGTGATGAATGATGATACCAGAACAAAGAAGAGAAAAGCTTTCGGAAATGGTTTTTCGGGATATTCTGCAAAAAAATTATGGTTGGCGATTATCCGGCAGATAGCTATCTTCCTAGTGAAAATGAACTTTGCTCAATATATAACGTCAGTAGAGTAACTGTGCGGGAGGCAATCAGAGGATTAGAAGAAAGAGGGTTTGCAGAACGTCAACAGGGTAAAGGCGTCTTAATCATAAATAAGAGCGAAGAATTAGTTTCTAATTCTATTCATGAAATGATTGTAAGGAACTCGGTTGATCAAGAACATGTATTAGAAGTTAGAAAAACAGTAGAATTACAGACTGCCAGATTAGCAGCCGAGAGAAGGACTGAAGAGAATCTTAAAGAGTTAACGAAGGCTTTAGACTTAATGAAGGCAAAAAATACACCCATTGAAGAGTATATAGCGAGTGATATGATGTTTCACTTAACGGTTGCTAAGGCATCAAAAAAACATTGTTTTTGAAGCAATTATTAAGGCACTTGGGCCACTGTTAACGGAAAGTATTCAATTAACTGTTGACACAGATGACCGTCCAGAGTTAACCATGAAATTTCATGAAAATATACTAAAACAGATTATTCAAAGAAATCCAGAAGCAGCGGAACAAAGTATGAGAGAACATTTAGAAGCAACAGAAAAAAGATTGGCGAACTATACCAAAAATAGCTGAAACTAGATTGAGTGTAAGTGTTCTAGAAATGAAAGCGCTTATTTGCGTACTTTGATTTTTATTCGTCTATATTTCTTGATTCTAGCAAAGAAGTTGATAGAGCAAAAGTTCTGTAATGGTAATAAATGATGAGGTTTAGAATGGTTTGATTAAAATTTTGGGGGGATCTTTGCATGAAAACTAGTTTGAGATACTTTGGGGCAACGTTTACATCTGTTCTGTTATTATTGGTAACAGCATGCGGTTCGAGTTCAAATAGCGTAACAAATGAAAGCGGCGCCAATTTTCCGACTAACACTATTGAAATCATTGTACCTTGGAGTGCAGGGGGTAGTAGTGATCTAACAGCAAGAGCGTTAGCAGAGGCAATGAATGATACTATTGATCAAAATGTTGTTGTTATTAACAAAGAAGGGGCTGGAGGAACCATTGCCACTGCCGAGGTCGCAGCTAGACAACCGGATTCCCACACCATTCTTTTTAATGCAAATGGTGTTTTCTCAACTCAACCTCAATTGACCGATGTAACTTATTCATTAAATGATTTCCGTCCTGTGAGCGGATTAACTGTTGAGCCAATTGTTTTACTAGTAAATGCTGAATCTGATTGGGAAACGATTGAGGATCTAAGTAATGAAACCGAAAGAATTACCTATGGACATTCGGGGACAGGCGGATTACCGGACTTAGCTCAGGTTTCATTCTTTAATCAATCGGGTGTTGAAGCAGAAAGCGTTGCTTATGATGGACAAAACCTTGCAGTGACGGCGTTACTGGGTGGACATGTTGATACAGTTGCAGCACATCCAGGGGATACCATGCAGTATGTAGAATCTGGTGCATTGAAAGTATTAGGAGTATTTTCTTCGGAACGTATGGAGGACTACCCAGAAGTTCCTACATTTGAGGAGAATGGCTATCCTATCGATATGAGTGTTTGGAAGTTCTTACTCGTTTCTCAATCTATACCTGTTGACCAATTTGAAGAGCTTACAAATATCGTTAATAAGGCATTAGAACACCCTAGTTACAAAAGCTCCTTGGAGACTGCTAACTTAACGGCGGATGAACTTAGCGGAGAAGAGGTATTAGAAAAACTAGAACGAGATATCGCTGAGCACAAAGAACTTATTGAATCTGGAGATTATTAATTAAAAGAGGGGCAGATCTTACTCCCTCTCTACATTATGAAACGAGTTGGTGAGATAATGATACACAAAGAGCGCTATTTGTGGTTATTTTTTCTAATAGGAAGTGTAGTATTCTGGCAACTCATTATTCCTAATCAAATTCAAATGGAGAAAGATCATCCTTTTGGTCCTGAATTTTTCCCGAATTTGCTGGCCTTAATTGTCATGATTATCAGCGGATTATCTTTTTTGGGCACTTTCATAAAAAAAAGAGTCAAATAGCTCGATTACTGATAAACCAGAATCAAAAAAGAATGAGAATGTTCGAGCAAGTATTTTAGTAATGCTTATTACGATTGGGTACGTTTTTTTGCATAGATTTGGTTGGGTTTATCTTCTCATCCATTATCGCAATGCTTTTAATTATGTGGATATTAGCAGTTAGGAAATGGTACATGTATCCAATCATGATCATTTATATTTTTTTTAATCAGTTATATTTTTGAACATTTAATGTATATAAGGCTTCCTTAAAACAACAAAAGGGTGAATGAAATGGAAGATATCATAAATGGTCTACTAGGCATATTTCACTTTAATAATTTATTATTCATTGCCATTGGAGTTTTAGTCGGTTTCATCTTTGGAGCTCTTCCAGGATTATCAGCAACTATGGGGATAGCTCTAATGTTACCATTCACATATGGTATGGAACCAACGACAGCGATGTTATTTTTATTAGGAATTTACTGTGCGGGTACATACGGAGGTTCAGCTTCTGCAATATTAATTAACACACCAGGAACACCAGCTTCGGCTGCTACTGTTGCTGATGGTTATGCTCTAGCTGAAAAAGGTCAGGCTGCATCTGCTCTTAAAATGGCTTTGATTGCGTCTGTAATTGGCGGTATAGTGAGTGCTTTCGCCCTATTATTTATTGCGCCACAATTATCAAAAGTGGCACTGAATTTTGGACCGGCAGAGTTCTTTGCACTTGCAATATTTGGATTGTCAATGATTATTAGTGTGAGCCATGGAAATCTCCGAAAAGGAATAATCATGGGTGCACTGGGTATTTTTGTTTCAACAATTGGAATTGACCAAATTAGTGGTACCGCACGCTTCACGTTCGGCAATGGCGAATTAATTGCGGGAATTAATCTCATTCCTGCGTTAATTGGATTATTTGCCATATCAGAAATTCTAAAGAAATCGCAAACTGCTCATTTAGCTGTGGATGAAAGTATTACTAAAGTAAAAAAAGACTGCAATGTCGTATTTCGATTTGGTTAAGAATCACAAAAAGACGATTCTTAAATCTAGTGGGATCGGCACATTTATTGGAGCCATTCCTGGGACAGGGCCGGCTATAGCTGCGTTTTTAAGTTATAACGAAGCCAGAAGAGTTTCAAAAAATAAGGAAAAATTCGGTAAAGGGTCACTTGATGGTGTAGCAGCAGCGGAGTCAGGGAATAATGGTGTGACCGGATCAGCACTTATTCCTCTCCTGACTTTAGGAATTCCAGGGGATACCGTAACAGCGGTCATGTTAGGAGCATTGATGATTCAGGGGATTCCTCCGGGACCCAACTTGTTTGTTAACTATGCGGAGATGGTATACACAATTATCCTTGGATTGATTATTGTAAATATTTTTATGTTTGTTCAAGGAACTTTTGCGGTTAAGTTATTTGTCAAGGTTAAACAAATCCCAGTTAACATGCTCATTCCCGCTTTATTAGTTCTTTGTTTTGTAGGAGCATACGCTGATAACAATTCGTTATTTGATGTGAAAGTGATGTTAGTATTCGGTTTATTAGGTTTTATCTTTAACAAATTTAAATTTCCAATTACGCCAATGCTGCTTGGAATCGTAATAGGACCTATAGCAGAGACATCGCTACGTCAAGCTTTAGCCGTCTCAAACGGCAGTTTTATGATTTTCTTAACAAAACCAATTTCTTTAATTTTCTTGTCTATAGCTGTGCTTTCTGTCGTATTACCTGTGATTGTTCCTTACTTTAAGAACAAGATGAAAAAAGCAGACAGGTAAACGTATAAAGTTAACTCCTTTTTTTAAGATGAGGATGCTAAAACAATTAATCTACTGAACAAATCCATAGGAGGACAAGTTTTGAAAATTATTGATGTTATCCCTCACGTTATAAGTAAACCAATAGAAGAACCATTTGCGTTCTCGCAAGGCTGGGTTCAAAGCAGAAGTACAATGATAGTGGAAATCGTTACAGATGAAGGTGTGACTGGCTGGGGTGAATCATTATGCCATGGTTTGCAGCCCCCAGAAATTGCAGCCTCTTTTGTAGAATTCTGTTTTAAGCCACTTTTGTTAGGAAGAGACCCTTTTGATGTCGAGGTAATGTGGGAGGAAATGTATAATGCAACTCGGCCTTTTGGACAAGGAGGGGCAGCTGTAAATGCCATAAGCGGAACTGATATTGCGATTTGGGATGTCATTGGGCGGTTTTTAGGCAAGCCTGTAAGTAAATTAATAGGTGGGCATTTTCGCTCTGACATTACTCCTTACGCAACAGGCTTTTACCGCAAAAAAACATACAGATGGTATAAAAGCGGCTATTGAAGAAGCGAAACAATATTTAAATAATGGATTTAATGCATTTAAACTAAAAATAGGCTTTGGAGTTGAAGAGGATCTAGAGTATATCTATGCAGTTCGTGATGCCGTCGGTAAAGGGCCTACAATTATGATAGATGCTAATGGGGCGTATAACTCATCACAAACAAGAAGAATGCTGTTTGAACTCGAAAAGGCCGATATACACTTTTTCGAGGAGCCGATAGCCCCAGAAGATATTGAGGGATACAAAGAAGTTAAGAATTTAACTAGTATATATATCGCTGCAGGTGAGAATATTTTCGGAAAAATAGGGTATCGTCAATGGGCTTCTCAAAAAGCTTTAGATATATTACAACCTGACCTATGTTCTTCAGGCGGTTATACTGAGTGTAAGAAGATTGCTGCACTTGCCCAAGCTTGGAATCTAACAGTCATTCCGCATGTTTGGGGCTCCGGCATTGGCTTAGCTGCATCTATGCAGTATATTGCGACATTACCATCAGCTCCATTATCATTAAATGCGGCTCAACTGTTTTTGGAATATGATCAGTCCGCTCATCCTTTCCGTGGGGATTTAATTTACAATGCCATTCGGTTAGAGGATGGAAAAGTGAAGATTCCTGAGAAACCAGGTATTGGAGTAGATATTAATACAGATGTAATAAAAGAATATAAAGTGAAGGTTTTTCAATAACTGAGCTGTGGGAGGATTTATGAAGAATCAAAAAGTAATTGTTTTTGGCGTAGATGGTTTAATTCCAGAGTTAATTTATAAATTTAGCTCTGAGGGATATCTTCCAAACATAAAAAAAATGTTAGCTAATGGTTCCTCCTCGAAACTATTTCCGTTTATTTCAACTTGGGGAGATGTAAATTGGGTTTCCTTTATGACCGGTCAATCACCTGGAATTTCTTGGAGAGGCCAAGGTCAGGTAACAACTAATGAAGATAATCTAATTGGTTTAACAAATTCTTTTGGTAAAAAGGGGGCACTTGTTCATTTTCCTAATTCACTTTCAACAGAGGGAACAGATCATTTTAATTTTGCCCCATTTCAAGGTCAAGCACCTTTTGAACTGGCTCCACCTAAAGTGTTTAGTACAAATATTAATAAATGGCCTAAAAAAGAGAAAAAGGAATCTTTAGGTTGGCCACCAACAGCGTCCATCGCTCACCATGATAAAAATAATCGTTCTGAGATTACTAGGGATAATGGCGTCTATTCATTTAATATAGAGATTAGCAATGGAAAAAACGTTACGGTTAATATAGAGCCAGTGGATCATAAGAACATTAGGTTACTTGTAAACAATAATATAAGAGAAGATGTGTCAGTTGGTAACTGGTCTGAATGGGTCAGGATCCCACTAGGAGATAATGAAGAAGGCATAGTTAGATTTAATTTAGCTCATTATGATCTGGATAATCTTGAAATTGATTTGATTCAATCACAGTTTAACAGGACAACTGGGCTTTCTAATGATCTTTCTTTAGAGGAATTTTTGTTAGATACATGTGGTCCATTTATTTCAACATGGGCTATAAAAGCTTCACCCGATGAGCGATATTATGAAACAGGCTTCGAAGAGGCAGAATATCAGGCAATGTGGTTGGCAGAGGCTGCTTTAACCTTGCTGGAGAAAAAGCAAGTTGATTATTTTGCTACGGTCTTTAGACTTAATGATGAAACGCATCATACCAGCTTAGCCCAATACGACCCATCGTCACCATTTTATTCTGAAGAGCAATCTCAACGCTACGAGAAAAATATGCGGAATAGCTACATCGTTCTGGATAAAGTAATAGGTGAATTATTAAACAGAAAGTCTGATGACACGACAGTGATCTTGGCATCTGATCATGGTAATGTTCCTAATCATTATTTCTGTGATATTTACTTGAGACTTGCAGAATGTAATCTTTGCGAATTAGATGATAATGGATTACCCATTTTATCACGTTCAAAAGCATATCTAAAAGATGATAGAGGCGGTCTGGAAGTTTACATTAATCTTGAGGGCAGAGAAGAGCATGGAATTGTATCTATCGACGACTATGAATTGGTTCAAAACGAGATTTTCCATGCTATCACAACATGGTCGCACATCTTGAATGACAATCCTGTCAACGTTGCTGCCTTGACTTTAAAAAAAGCAAGACGCTTCATATGTAGGATATTGGGGCCCAGGTATGGGGGATGTCATTTTTGCTTATAATTCAGGGTTTGTATGGGGAACAAATAAAAAAGATACAGTAGCTCCAGTATCAGAGCCGGTGCCAATCATGGTCCGCAGATACCAACAGCTATAACCAATCATTCCTCAAATCAAGGCATTATTATCTTCCATGGGGAAAATAATAAGCATGGTTATCAACATAATTCTGAAAAATCCATTCCATACTTTATGAATGATGCTGGAAAAACGATTTTTAATCTCCTTACTACGGAAGATGCATCGACGATCGATGGGAAGTTTATGTCTGAGTTGTTCATTAAGTAAGTAGATAAAAAACAGTTAAAGAAGAAATTTTATAAAAATCAGGAGTTCCATTGCTATCAGCGTTGGTACTCCTGATTTTCCTTACTCAATCAGTCTTAATTCTTTCTGACCGATTTAACAGCCATTAATAATTCTAATTAGGGCCGGCTGCTGTACCTATATAAACACCTTCAAGTCATTAAGTAATTTATGTTACTTAATTTATATTTTATCATGTAAGAGTGTACTCCAAGGCTGTGATAAAAATGTTAATATATGTGAGGCTTTATAAGGCCGTGACAGAACCTAAAGCAGTTCTTAAAAGGTTTATGAAGTATTTGAGTGTGAGCATCTCTTGGCTAAAAAACTATTTCATCGGAGGTTTTCGCTAGTTAAAAATAATCAAAGGTTTTGTGACTTTTTCATTCAGTTGGTCAAGGAGCTGCAGAAAGGTTGTCTGTCATGGATATTCGCAGGTTGGGCAATAAATGGTGTTGCGCCACCCACCATAGTCGGTAATGTCTTCGGCATCCGTTTCTGCATAGCCTTCACAAATGAAACCAGACACTTTCCTGCCATCAGACAGCTCGATTTTGCCGATACCAAGCGGAGCCGGAATGGAAGCCGCAAATCGCCCAAATTCGCTTGAAGGCATTTCCCAAAGCTCCAACGTGATTGACCGGCCACCGGTTACTTTTTTCAGCAAGCCGGGCTTGGCTGGTGTCGTGGGGAGCTTCACAAGCTGGTATGCTGGCGCAGTCGTCGTTTCTCGGATGAACGTGGCGCCATGCGCCTGATTTGCGCCTCTAACGGAAACCCGCGCATATGCAGACCACATACGGCCACTTCGACTGTTTCTGATATGGACTCCTTCGTTAGATGCGAGGCCAAGTTAGCCAACATGCCTTCCTGCTCTGCCGTCGTAAAAAGGGTAATACCAAAAGGGACGTTTGGGGCGGCAAAACCCGCAGGAAGGGCGACTGCGCATAAATCGAGGAGATTGCAATGATTTGTATAGCGTCCCATATCGCTATTCGTTTGAATCGGGTTTTGCCGTACTTGTTCCCGTGTCCATGTTCCGCCACATGTAGGTAAAATGAGGACGGAATCAGCGAGCAATTGTTTCGCTTTATGGGTTAAGTGTTGCAGTGCATGGATCGCAGTAAAGACCGCTGTGGCATCATATTCTTTCGCCTCGGCAGAGCGAAGCACGTGTTCCGTTACCGAGATCGTTGCGCCTGGATGACTGTTGATAAATCTCCCTAATGTCGCCCACCGTTCAGCAACCCAGGGCCTTCGTATAAAATCGCTGCCGCTTCTGAAAATAACTCGGTATCGACGTAGCGGATAGGCACTGGCAGCTTTTTCAGGCTTCTTACCGTTGTGGCCCACTGTTCTTTATACTCATCCGCATACGGGCCAAAAAAACGTCAGCTCCTCTCTAGGTAAAGAGAGCGTTTTTGGGAATGAGCGGCTGCAGGACGGAAGTGTTCTTGACCATGGATCCTGCTCATCCAATCCACGGACCGTTTGGTCGACAAGTAATGCCTCATCTAGTTCCCCTGCCAACACTGTCACACAATCGATGCTGGCACAAGCTGGAACAACGCCTGAAACAGGCCAGGCACCAAGACTCGGTTTATAGCCAACCAGATGATGTAAGGCCGCTGGAATCCGTCCGGAACCCGCCGTGTCTGTCGCAAGGGCAAATGACGCATGGCCCATAGCGACTGCAACTGCGGAGCCAGAGCTTGAGCCACCGCTAATCAATTCATCTTGCAGCGCATTGTGCACTTCACCATAAGGGCTCCTCGTGCCAACGAGTCCTGTTGCAAATTGGTCGAGATTCGTTTTTCCGATCGGGATAGCGCCAGCCGCGATGAGCCGTTCCACAACCGTTGCGCTCTTTTCAGGAAGATATGCATACTCAGGGCAGCCTGCTGTTGTCTTTACACCAGCTAGATCAATGTTATCTTTTATGGCAAAGGGAATGCCCCATAAAGGCAGCTCCGTTGGCTTGCTTCCTTCTAACTTTGTGAGATAGGGCTCGACTAAGGGAAAAGATGGTGCTGTAATCCATGCATGCTTGGCCTTGTCTTCCGTAACACGGGCTATGATTTCGGTTACGACCTCTCGTGGGGTAAGCTCCCTCTTACAATAACGTTCTCGTAGCCAATTGATGGATAGCAATCGCGGAAACGCAATCGTGTCGGCCATGTGTCATCAGTTCCTTTCTATAGTTTTGTGATGTAGAGATGTATTTTTTAGTGAAGTTGAATATTGCATGAGAAGAATATAGCTCATTCCCCCGATGACCATCGCCATAAAGGCTGTTGATAATGAGGGGGCAAGTAACTCCGTAGCCAAGCCTGCACAGGCGCCAATCGCCCACGCCCCAAATGCATATCCGCGAAACGTTGAGGATATCTCTGCTTTTTTGCGGACCAAAAGTTGATCGCATATGATGATAGCGCCAATAGGCGGAACGATAATCCCTAATATATTGAGCCAGGTAATAAAATAGTTCCATGCTCCAGACAAGGCGAGGACTGTGCCAATCATTCCGAGCACAAAGGCAGTGAGCCTCATTTTTTTATTGAGCAGATTTGACCAGCCAACGGCTCCATTGTATAAGCAATGGGAGCAGACGCTGCCCAGATTTAAAAACAACAACAAAACGGCAAGAATAGCAACGGCTCCCCCTTTAGCTGCGATATATTGAAAAAAAATCAGCATGTTGGCTAGCCGAGGCAGCGACTAATCCACCGAATACCATCGCAATCATATTTGCCATTGGAAATGCGGTAAACGTAGCGATTAGCGATTCCCTTTTGTTTTTTTGCCCAGCGGTTGAAATCGCCAGTCATTGTACCTGAATCAATAAACAAGGCTACAACCATCGTAACCGCAATGCCAATGGAGAGTGATTGGTTCCCTGTATAGGTAATGATCGCAGTCCATCCTTGTTCCGTGACAATTTGGCCGACGGCCCAGGAGCCGACAATAAAAAAAAGAAAGGAGCAGAGATGCTCCGATAAGCGAGAGTGCTTTGACGCCGAATAATGTAAGCACGACATAGAGCATGCCGGCAATGAACGTAATAAGGAAAAAGTTGGAGCCGAATGCTTCATTCATATGGTGGCCAGTCAACCCCGTTTGGACGGCAAACCAGCCGATAACTAGAGTCGATAATAAGCCCGAAACAATCCTAGCCCCGTTTCTCCCAAATGTTATCGCGGATTGTAAGGTAAAATGATAGCCTTTATTTGTGGAGAGCACGCCAAGGGTACCAACATACATAAATAAAATCAGATTTCCGAGCAGCAAGGCTAGCATCCCTTTCCAGAACCCCAAGGCAGCTACGATTGTTGCCCCTGTTACAGATGCGGTAATGATCATCGGAAAACCGATCCAAACAAGCGAAACAGAGAGAACGCTTTTTCTCGCTTTCATAGGCACTGCAGTCTGTTCGTACTCTTCCTCTAGCAATGCGTGCTCCTTATTTTTCAATGTATGTTCCTCCAATCATACGTGCCTCTCTAGATTTGTTGGTGGGTGAGCCGATTTATTTCTTTAATCACTTCAGCCGAGTTAGATACACTTCCAAAGACGCCTCCCTGCATCGTGACCATAGTTAAAGCAGCGAAATGGTTCATATGATCGGTTGCGCCAGTACAGTCATCGAGGATTAAGCATTCATAGCCACGGTCATTGGCCTCGCGCATCGTCGTATGGACACAAACGTCCGTCGTAATGCCAGTTAAAATTATGTTTTCGATCCCTTTTGTACGCAACAATAAATCTAAATCTGTTGCATAAAAGCAGCCTTTACCTGGCTTATCTAGTACAATCTCGCCTGGTTCAGGTTCGAGTTCGTCAATGATATTCCAGCCTGGCTCGCCACGGACGAGAATCCGCCCCATCGGCCCTTCAGAGCCAATTTCGGCGCCAATTCGTTTGCTACGCCACCGTTTATTGGCTGGCAAATCAGCTAAATCAGGCCGATGCCCTTCCCTAGTGTGGATAACAGTGAAATCCGGAATGGTTCGCGCAACCTTTAGCAGTTGCTGAATTGGCTTAATAGCCCGACGTGTCAATGATAGGTCATATCCCATTTGATCGACATAGCCGCCAGTGCTACAAAAATCTATTTGCATGTCAATGATAAGTAGTGCTGTATTTTTAGCTGTTAAGTTGCTGTTATACGGAAATGAGTATGGGTTCGCGTTAATCATCCTGAAATCGACTCCTCGTAAACCTTTTGTAATGAAACTATAGTGGAATCGGCACGATTTTTCAGTGAATCTGTCAGATAATCTTCTCTACTATTTTAAATAGAAGGTGTATAATGACCGAGAGATGATTTAATGGAAATAATTGTAATCTTGTATGCTACCAGACGTGTTATTAGTGAACAGACTACAATGAAGAAAACAGGATCAGCGCCGAAGCAGTACAAGCTGCTGGATGAGGTCCACCATTTATTGATTCAATCAGGCAGTGAATTCGAAATCATCCATAGCTTCAACAGGGGGACCATATCCTAGCAAATTAGACCATTGAACAATAGATCAAAGGCCTCTATAAGAATACCATGATCGGGTAACGTGATTAGGGAGGGAAAGTTTTTATGGGTTCCATTAATGAAAATATACGCAAAACGTGAAAAAAAACCATAGACAAGTTGTGTATGATTGAGTCCACTAAAACACAATCAATACGGAGGGATTTGTCTATGGCGTATCTATAGTCTAGCACAAACAAACGGAGCTTTACACATTTGACGGACGTTCGAGACAAGAATGCTGCCTTACACAGTGAAGGAAAACCTCTAGTTGCAAGTTTCGCGCGAGTTAAAGCGTGGCTCAAGACGTCAGATGAAAACAGACAGAACCATGTTTGACGCCTTTTTTCATGAAACTGGTCAATTGAAGATGAAGAAAATCGTAAGGCCAGGCCTGTGGCACCAAGTTTAACAAGATGTACGAGAAGTATTTGGTATGTTCCTTTCATCACAAAGACTGCCTTTGGTTAGGGTGAATGGAGCTATATATGAGTGAGTACTTATTTTAACGCTCGTTTCATGCCGTTTATGACACCCTGATGCAACCCTTCATGCCAGAGGGTGAATACGAACAGATCTCCCACCATAGTTAACTTTTTATCCCTAAATTGAAACGTATTGGCTGCTGGTTCTCCCAACTTTCCGGAATGTCTCCCTTATTCGTTTCTGTTGTTCTAGTAACAACTCGCGTATTTCATTCAAGGTAAGAGGTGGGGCTGACCATTCCTTTGGACTCGTCCCCGGATTGAAGGATTCCTGTATCTTTTCGGGAATATTTCCGGGTTGATTCATTCCAAAGGAATACATGACACCCTCCTGTGCAGCGAGGATATGTCCTAAATTCCAGCGGAGTGAATTGCTATGTCCATCCGGAATCAAATCAGCTTGTTCCTCGGAGGTAACAGAATCAAGTAGTTGGATGGATGACTCCCTGTAAAAATCATATTGTTCAAAAATCCCATCTTCTTTCATTACTTTCACACTCCTTCAGAGTGACTCTATTATATACACTAAGAAATTATTCTCAGTTGCTCAAAAGCACATTTTCATACTTAATGGAACAAGTATTGATTAATTGAATGAATCAATTTCATTATATGCTCCGAACAAGATCATTTGATCATTGATTTCCACTCTAGGTGGTCGTTTTCCGCGGGCGGCTGGTAAGCCTTCGTCGGGCAAAG
>BAXO01000039.1 GCA_001310555.1 Bacillus sp. JCM 19058 | reverse complement strand
AAATAGGCATTTATGAAATTCATTTATTTACTTTTTCAATTCCTTAATTTGCTTTTTGCCATTCGGCAATTTCCTCATTTCAAATCGGTCGTACAATCCTCCGGTAGCCGTGTATGCCTCATAGCTGAGAACGTCTCCGTTTACATGAATTTGCTGGTACAGCTGTATGTTTTCTGCAGAGCTGCGAACCGTAGCCCCATTTGCCTCCCAAACTTCGTGCGAGAGCTTGTACAGCTTAGGACCTGCGACAGAGCTCGCAAAAACCGTATCGGCATTGTAAACCTTCGCTCCGTGGCCTTTGTCGCCTTTATCTCCGCGAGCATACGTATGATCGTGACCTTGAAGAACTAGGTCTACGCTATATTTTTCGATAATCGGGAGTAGCTTGTCGCGAAGCTCCTTGTTGTCTCGCCCTTCTGCAGAAGAAAAAATCGGATGATGGAACGTCAGCACCGTCCACTTGTTCGGGTTGTTCTCCAGTATTTCTTCAAGCCAGTCGAGCTGCGCTTCGAAATCTACATATTGAATATTGGAATCAAGGGAAATGATTCTCATGCCTTGATAGTCCCAATAGGTAACGACTTCTTCTTGACCTTCTGGTCCGTTAGCTGGAAAAGCAAATTGCGTATTCCAGTATTCGGATAGCTGCCTTGGAGTATCAGTAATCCGCGAATATTCGTGATTACCTGGTGTTGCAATAGTTGGAACCATCCCGTTTAGCCAGCCAGCAGCCTCAAACCACCCTCCCCATTGCTCGTCTGCATCTCCGTGGTCAATCAAGTCCCCGGCATGAATGATAAAGCTTGCATTAGGCAACGAAGTGTATGCCTTGCGAATGACGCGTGACCAGTGCTCCTTTATGTCATTTTGCGCGTCACCGATGTAAAGGAAAGAAAACGGTTCATCCCGATCAGAACCAGTCGTAAACGCCATCCATTCACTCCAGTTCGCCCCGTCACCGACACGATATACATACTGCGTGCTTGGTTTTAGCCCTTCAAAGTTTACCGTATGAAACTTAGCTGTATAACCGAGGTTTGACTTAACCTCTGACGTTTGCCCCGCTAGTACAGTTGTCGTACGTTCCTTGAACTGGGGTCCCTCTTCTACCTTAGCAATTTGCGCCTGAGGAGATGCAACGCTATCATCCGTGCGCCAAGTCACAGCCTGAGAAGTCGCTGTATCACCTGTCCATGTCAAGATAATCCGGTCGGGGACAGGCGTTGGCTGATACGTCTCGGCAGCAGGATGCTTCGCCGCCTCTTGGTTTGCCAAGGCTATCGTCATGCCAGGGACGATGAGGATGAAGGCAAGTAGCATCAGTACAATACGAATCCGTCGTTTGTTCAGTTTCAATGTTTTTCCTCCTTCTAAAAATTGGGATTGGTTCAACCAGTTCTGATCCTACTGGACAATTATTATCAGAGTATTAATCCAGTGTTAATTTTGCCTTGCGTCCAAGAATGATACTTACCAACACTTGTCAACTACATCCCTTTTTCGGTTTGTGCAAAGGTCAATGTCTGGGCTTTAAATAGGGAAAGACTCTCATCTCTAGGCTGAACGCATCGAAGTTCTCACAGTTTCTTCCTTAAAACTGAAATATTTGGACGAAGCACAGACAATGACTCGAGCTATTTTATTAAAAATGGATTGAGATTAACGTCAATTGGGTAATACACTTATAGGACAGAAGTGATCGCGAACGATGAGGGGGAAATCGAATGAAGAAGCTTTCGATTGCGTTACTGGTAGGTTTATTGGCGCTTTTTGTAGCTGCATGCGGAAATGAAGGGACGGCACGTCAATCAGAAATAGACAATGCTCAAGCAGACCTTGAAGCAGGAGAAGAGGAGAATCGCAGTGAAGCAGGCGAGGCGGAAGCCGATGGACTCGAAGATGGAGCGACGGTCGAAGGAGAAGCTGAGAGCCGCTTATCCGATGAGGCCGCAACTGCAATGCCGATCGAGCTTTTCTTTGCCGATGACGAAGTGATGAACATTTACAAGGTCAAAACCTCGGTTGTTGCCTCAGAGGAGGAGCTCTTTCAAGCGGCGCTTGAAGCTTGGATTGCCGGACCCGAAGATGAGGACTTGACTTCACTTGTGCCTACTAATGTGAAAGTACAATCGATCGAGGAGCGGGAAGGAATCGCCCATGTTTCTTTTTCAAGTGAGCTTTTAGAGGCAAATGTTGGTTCAGGTATCGAGGAGATGCTGCTTCAGCAAATTGCGATGACGATGAAGCAATTTGGTTTTGACGAAACGCAGATCCTGATCGATGGTGAAATACACGATCAGCTTTTTGGACATATGGATACGAACGTTCCGATTGTCGCCAATGACCCCGGCAATTATGAGGAGATTGGATCAGAATAAGCATCCACCGTTAACCAGTGCTTTTTTTGGGCACTGGTTTCTTTATTGTCGACATGCCCCTTCATGACGATTTCAATCTCGCTATGACCGTAAAAAATAAAATTTCAGTGAACATGCTTCAAAAAAGGAATCGTTCCTTTACAGAAATAGAGGATGTGCAAAATATTTTCTCGATCCTCAAAGAAGAAAAGGTACACAAGAATTATCTAGTAAACACTGAAACAACCTTATCAAAAAACGTTACGAAAGTAGGTCACTCTAAACAAACCGTCCGGATGAGGAGGGGATGCTCACTTCTAGTGTAGTCGTTGCTAAGGTTATTAAGTCCCTAAACAAGTAAAAGAGTTCCGTTACTTTTGAGGCAATTTTTTTTCGTGTCCCCTATGAATGGCTCACAGCATGAAAGCGCGATCAATTATTGACACACCTTGTATTATTTGTTATTAATAACAGAGGGCAATCTCATATTATTGCGCTTAAATAACTATCACTAGGGGGATTTTTAATGAAGAAAAGGCATCCTTTTTTTAGCATGTGCGTTCTTAACATTTAGTGTCATTCTTGGTGCATGCGGTACAGATGATAATGCAAATGAAGAATCTCCTGCAGATGACGGCGAAACTCCCTCAGAGACAGAGACTCCGGCGGATGAAGGAGATTTTTTTAACTGATTTGCAGATGGGAACGGGTAGCTCCGGAGGAACCTATTTCGGATTAGGGCAGGAAATGGCTAACACGATGAACGAGTTTGTTGAGGCAGAAGGCTTTAATGTAAGCGCTGTTGCTTCAGGTGCTTCTGTTGAAAATTTGGGTGGCATATTTCAAGGGAATATGCAGCTCGGTTTGACCGTTCATATCCCTGCGATTGAAGCCTACACAGGCGAAGGCGACTTCGAAGGGGCTCAAGTCGACAATTTTGGATTTTTGGGACATGTATACCCTGAAGTTATGCAGGTTGTGACGACAGAAAATACCGGAATCACTTCAATCGAAGAGCTCGCTGGTAAACGTGTAGCGATTGGACCTGCTGGCAGCGGTACGCAGGCAGCCGCCAAATTAATATTATCAGCCTATGGCTTGGAAGATGGGGACTATGAAGCATACGAAGAAGGTTTTGGCGATGCTTCTTCCCGATTGCAGGATGGTCAGTTGGATGCCTCATTCGGACTGCTAGGCTTGCCGGAAAGCAGTATTCAGGAGCTGAACTTCCAACGCGATGTCGTTATTCTCCCGATTGACGGCGAAGCGCTCGAGACTATCGAGGCAGAAAGTGATTACATGCATTTAGAAATTCCGGCTGATGCGTATGACTTCCTTGAAGAACCGGTGAGTACTGTGACCGCTTATGCGATTCTCGTTGGCTCGACAACGCAACTTAGTGAAGAGCTAGGTTATGAGATTGTCAAAGGACTCTATGAAAATATCGACAGTATTTCTCACCCACAAGCTGAGCATATGACGATGGAAAATGTATTAAACGGTTCAGAGAACCTCCCTCTTCATCCAGGTGCGGAAAAATATTTTAAAGAAGAAGGGTTAATCGAATAATGGAAATTAAAGCGGGCTGGGCAAAAACTGCCCAGCTTTTTTACTTAGTCGATAAGATACAAGATAACTATACGAACATTGTTGAACTCATCTGTACTTCCTTGCAAAAAAAACGAATTTCCGAAAAGGTGGTGACCGTTAGATGTCCGATGAAACGATCAAGCAGCAAGAATTACTTGCCAAGTACGATAAAGAATCCGCTTTTCGTACCAATTTGCAAAAATGGGCATGGATCGTTAGTATTATCGCTATTTCTTTAACGATCTTTCAGCTTTATACCGCCTTTCGCGTCCTTATGTGACTTTAATACAAGGTGCATTCCACTTAGCCGGTGGACTGTCACTGATTTTCATCCTTTACCCTATCAAGCGTTCGATGCTGAAAAAGGCTGGTGTTCCTTGGTACGATGGTGTACTGGCATTGCTGGCCATGGCTGTTAACTTTTACATCGTTTTTGAATACGAACGATTAATTAGTAATCAAATTACGATTTTAGGCTATTCTACCTTAGACGTCATCGTTGCGACTCTCGGTGTATTACTCGTTTTAGAAGCGACTCGCCGCTCCGTCGGATTGCCGATTGTTATTATAGCGCTCTGCGCCCTTCTTTACGGGTACTTCGGCAATATCATACCTGTACGAGCCTTCCAGCACGCCGGGTTTGACTTTGAGCGATTAATGACCCGGATGTTCTTTAACACTGAGGCCATTTTCGGAACGCCGATTCGCATATCGTCTACGTTTATATTCCTCTTTTTGTTTTTTTGGCGTCATGCTAACCAAAACTGGCATCGCCAAGTTTTTTAACGATTTAGCCTTTGGTGCTACCGGGCGTATGACAGGCGGCACGGCGAAAGCAGCTGTCACAGCCAGTGCCTTGCAAGGAATGGTCACCGGGTCCTCGGTTGCCAATACCGTCAGCTCGGGTTCGTTTACGATCCCAATGATGAAGCGGGCTGGCTTTAAGCCCCATTACGCTGCGGCAGTCGAAGCCTCTGCTTCTACAGGGGGTCAAATTATGCCGCCAATTATGGGTGCAGCGGCCTTTATTATGGCGAGCAATACCGGTATTCCTTACAGTGAAATTATCGTTATTGCTATTATTCCAGCGATCCTTTATTTTTCCGGTGTTTTTATGGGAACTCACTTCGAAGCAAAAAGGCAAGGCATTCTCGGCTTACCTAGCATGAGCTTCCGTCCTTAAAAGGAATCGCTAAACGACTCGATCTCCTTGCGCCTCTCGTAGCGATTGTCGTACTGCTCTACCTAGCTTTACGGCGACAACTGCCGCACTGTGGGTATTGGTGCCGCTTTTGCGATTAGCTTCCTCCGCAAGGACACCCGCATGAGCCTTCGTGATATGGTTGATGCGCTCGAGGAAGGCGCACGCGTTGCCTTACCGGTCATTGCAGCCTGCGCCACTGCCGGTATTATCGCTGGTATCGTAACGATGACCGGTTTAGGCGGTAAGATTGCCGGAGGAATTATCGGTATGGCGGGCGGGGTATTCATCCTTGTTTTGATATTTACGATGCTTGCCTGCCTCCTTCTTGGGATGGGGCTGCGACAACAGCGAATTACATCGTAACAGCTCCATGGCTGCACCGGCTTTGATGGCATTCGATGTACCTTTAATCGCAGCGCATTTCTTTGTCTTTTATTTCGGTATCGTTGCCGATATTACACCACCGGTCTGCCTCGCCGCTTATGCAGGGGCAGGGATCGCGCGTGCCAATCCGATGAAATCAGGGGTTACAGCCTTTAAATTGGCGATTGCGGCCTTTCTTGTCCCGTTTGCCTTTGTTTCCAATCCGGTTCTTTTGCTTGAGGATTGGACATTCGCTAGTTTACTTCCAGCATTAATTACAGCACTGCTCGGGATGGCTGTAGTCAGCGCTTCGCTCATGAACTATTTCGTTACAAACACGAACCTGATTGAACGAGTTGTTCTTTTCGGAGCTGGAATCGCGCTTATCTACCCACACGGTTACGCCGTTTCCTTAGCTGGCCTCGGTGTCGCAGTACTAGTCGGGTTGATTCAAATGATTCGTTCGAGGAAAGACGACGGCAACAAGGAAGTTGCCTCCTCATAACTTTTGAGAGATTCATCCCGATGGATGAATCTCTTCTCATAGATTAAAGTATCGTTTTTGGAATAAGGGGTGAGAGTAAGTGAGAATGATGCTCGCATGCTTGGCAATAAGCTTCTTTTTCATCGGCTGTTTCGCAGATGAGCCGGTCGATTCTTTGCGCTTAAGTGCTAGCAATGCCCATATACAGCTCGAATTTGAACAGCTTGAAGCGGGAGAATGGCGGGAAAACTCCGGGTTTTTTTCTGACGTTTATAGCTGAATCGGCGAACGGCAATCATATTTTCAACGACTTTCATTACGAGATCGCCCCGTTCATTTTCGATCGGCAAGGCCGAGCCTATGAAAGCCTTTATCTGGATGTCATCTCTGTCGAGTCGTCAGGACAATCCGCTCGACTGCGCTCCTTTTTCACCCCTGAAATTCCCTTCGATGAGAGAGCACTGGAGCTTTTTATCCGTATAAAGCCTGTTTATTATAAACATGAGCTAATTTTTTTCGGACTTAAAGGATGGTCATTCCGTCGAGAAAAACGACTTTATTATTGAAGAAATTTCAATTGAAGGTGAAAAACTGCAGTTCCGTGCTCGTGATGTTCACGACATTCGAGGATTGACACTGTCTCTTTTCCTCGAGCAGGAACAAATTTATCCGCTGATCAGCTCAACAGAATACCTTGAAGATACGAATGAGTTAAGCGCCTATTATGAATTTGCCAAACCGTTGCCAGAGCCCCTCTCACTTCAGCTCAAGCGACATAAGATCGATGAAATCGTTTGGACATTTCCTTTTACGATCCCAATCGAATACGCCGTACCGTAAAAGCTATAATCAACATTATTGTTCATTAAACGCAAACCGATGGTAGGCAAACTGCTGCTCCAGAGTTTGTTTGCTTAGTTCGGGATTATTCGTTTCATTAAGTGCTCCTACAATTGCCGGCTCGAGTACATCCGTATAATAACGACCAAAATCAAAGGTATTATCGTGCAATCGAAGTGCAGGATATACTTCTACCTGCTCATACAGTCCAGTAAAGTCAGTCGTCTCAATCCTTATTTGAACGTTGCTCCCGTTATTCTCAACAGTTTGGACGTATGGAATGACAAATAAATCGAATAAGCGAATAGGTTTTTCGCTAGAAAGGTATTTGACGCTATTGTTCGTAATAAATGTCACTTCCGACTCCGTGATAATCGCATCGCCTTCATATGCATCGAAGACTAGCTGCTCCTGAATCGCAACAAATAAGGCAGATAGCAGAATAACAATTATAAATGCGGAGATATTTTCGAGCTTTTGACTTTTGTTAATTCCTTTTTTTTCCGAAGCCATCTTGTCAGTAATAAGCTACAGCCAAAGCCAATAATGAGAAAGGCCGTGACGATGATGATCCAGTATAAGGCTTCACTCACAATCCATGTCATAATTTTCACACTCTCTATTTCTTTACGAACGTATTCATAACGTCCAATTTCTAGTTCCTGTCATAGATATGGTATCATACAGTACGATAAGGAAGAAAGATCAGAATTGGAGGATCGTTAAATGAAAGTCGTTGTCACTACGTTAAATGCTAAATATATTCATACTTGCCTCGCGCTTCGTTGTTTAAAGTCATTTGCCGAGCCTGACTTCCCCGTAGAAATTGTCGAATATACGATCAAGGATCCGACGATGAATATCGTTTCAGATTTATTTGAGAAAGCACCAGATGTTATTGGCTTCAGCTGTTATATTTGGAATATTGAAGAGACGGTAAAAGTAATCGAAATGCTGAAAAAAGTCTTGCCCAAGACAAAAATAGTTCTTGGAGGTCCTGAGGTTTCCTATGATAGTAAAGATTGGCTCGAACGGCTGAAGGCGGTTGATTTTATAGTAATTGGCGAAGGGGAGGAAACGTTCAAGCAGCTCCTATCTGAAATAAGCACAACTAAAAAGTATCACCTCGTTTTTGGAATCGCCTATCGCAAAAGCGAAGAAGTGATTTTTACCGGACCGAGGCCTAAGCTCAAGTTAAAGGAGCTCCCTTCCCCTTACCGATTCAAAGAGGATCGAGAAGGGCTAGCAAAACGGGTTACATATTTTGAAACGAGTCGTGGCTGCCTTATAGCTGCCAGTTTTGCCTTTCTTCGATTGAGGTCGGCGTACGGTATTTTGACATTGAACGGGTGAAGGCGGACCTGCTTTATTTAATCGAAAGCGGCGCCAAGCTGATCAAATTTGTCGATCGGACCTTTAATATACGGCGCGATTATGCGTTAGAAGTCTTTCAATTTTTGATCGACAACCATCAGGGCTGTGTTTTCCAATTTGAAATCACCGCCGATATTATGCGCCCCGAGGTGCTGAGTTTTTTAAATGAACACGCACCTGCCGAGATTTTTCGATTCGAAATTGGGGTTCAATCGACAAACGATACGACGAATCAATTAATTCAACGCCGCAAAATTTTGCCAAGTTGACTAGAACCGTAACGATGGTCAAGGAAGGCGGCAAAATCGCCCAGCACCTTGATCTCATTGCCGGACTGCCTGAAGAAGATTATTCATCGTTTCGCAAAACCTTTAACGACGTCTTTGCTCTCAGACCGGAAGAGCTTCAGCTCGGTTTTCTAAAAATGCTTCGGGGTACCGGTCTTCGTCTCCGTTCCGCCGATCATGACTATGTGTATAGCGAGCACGCTCCTTATGAAATGCTGAGCAATAATGTTTTGCCGTTCTCAGACGTCGTCCGGATTAAGCGCGTCGAGGATGTTTTAGAAAAATATTGGAATGATCACCGCATGGATATGACAATTGAATATTTAGTTCGTCATGAGTTCGATTCAGCCTTCGATTTCTTCCAGCAATTTGGTGACTATTGGGAAAATAAAGCTTGGGCAAGAATTGGCCATCAGTTAGAACACCTTTTTCAAAGGCTGTATCAATTTTTGGCGGCAAAAAAACATTAGCAAGCTAAGCTGTGTAAGAGGCTTGATGATGATCGATTATTTTCGCAATCATAAGTACAGGCCTCGGAAACCATGGTGGGAATTTTCGCTTTCCAAGCAGGAGCAAGCGCGTTGTTTATCCTACATTGCCGGGAAGCCTGATGCTGTGTCAGAGCGGTTTGCCGCTCTTAAGCTGACGGAAAAAGAGTTACATAAGCATACAATGATCGAAACGATTCCGTTTTCTCTCGCGCATTATCGTAATCGGCAGGAGTTTTTTTCAGCAAAACGAATTGTTACTCGCATACTTCGATCCGAAGGAGAAAAAAAGTTGCACTGTTTTCCGTCCCGGTGCCAATTGAAGTCCTGTCAGAACCAGTCAAAGGAGGAGTTTACAATGAATGATATGATTAAGCTGATGAAGCAACACCGCTCGTACCGGAGCTTTCAACCTAAGCCGCTCCCCGACAAATACCTTGAAGAGATCGTCGCTGCGGCTCAGTCTGCACCTTCGTGGATAAACGGACAACAGGTGTCGATTATTTGCGTACGCGAGCAAAAACGTAAAGCCAAGCTAGCCGAGCTAGCCGGTCATCAGGCCCATGTGGAGCAAGCACCGGTTTTCCTCGTCTTTTGTGCAGATTTTCATCGGGCCTCTTTAGCCGGAAAAAAACATGATACGTCACTCGAAGCACTTGAGCAGGTTGATGCGCTCTTAGTTGGAGCTACAGATGTCGGACTAGCCATGTCCAATACTATTACTGCCTGCGAATCGCTTCAGTTAGGAACGGTGCCAATTGGCGGCATTCGTAAAAATTCACTGGCAGTAGTTGATTTGCTTGAGCTGCCGAAATACGTGTTCCCAGTCGCCGGGCTATGTATTGGCTACCCGATGACAGATCCGGGCCAGAAGCCGCGCTTACCTGCTAGTACGGTATTGCATCATGAGCGGTATGAGCCTGTGGATCAGCATGCCTTAAACGATTACGACCAAACCATTCGCACAGCTCAAGGCAATCACTCGGGCGTGAAATCAACGACGTGGACGGAGCGAGTTGCTTCCTTTTATGAGAAACCGTATTATGACAACATTGCTAACATGCTTAAACAACAAGGCTTTCATTGCAAGGACATTTGTGGAACCCACGACGAATGACGCGGGTTCCACATGGCAATACAGTTCCAAGCAGTACTCTGGATCCGATTTCGGAATCGAACGTTCGCTGCATAGGGTTTCGCACCGGAATTGGTACGGGTAGCGTTTAGCTTTCTTTAGAACTTCATCGTTCAAAAGAACTCATCATATTCCAAGGGGCAGAGCGCTCTTTACAGTGGGATATTGCCATGATTTTTCTTTAGACTGCATTTCTTCTTATGCCGAAGCACTTCCAACACTCGAGCAATTCTTGTTCTCGTGCTCCTTGGATCAATGATATCATCGACCATACCGTTTGCCGCGGCAGCATAAGGGTTTGCGAATTGTTCGCGGTATTCAGCCACCTTTTCCATATGCTTCTTCTCGCGGTTTTCGCTTTCAGCGATTTCTTTTTTGAAAATGATTCCGGCAGCTCCTTCCGGTCCCATCACTGCGATTTCTGCGTTTGGCCAGGCGAAGACGAAATCGGCTCCAATCGCCTTGCTGTTCAAGGCGACATAGCTCCGCCAAACGCTTTTCGCAAAATGATTGTCACTTTCGGCACTGTCGCTTCGGAATAGGCATAAATGATTTTTGCACCGTGTCGTATTATTCCGCCATGCTCTTGGGCTTTTCCTGGAATAAAACCACTCACATCCTCAAACGTGATTAACGGAATCTGAAAGCAATCACAAAATCGGATAAAGCGAGCACTTTTATTTGCAGAATCAATATCAAGCCCTCCAGCCATCACCTTCGGATTATTTGCAATTATGCCTACCGTCCTCCCCTCGATCCTAGCAAAGCCAACGACTATATTTTTTGCAAAGCTAGCTTGAACCTCCATGAAATCGCCTTGATCGATCGTTTTCTCGATCACCCGCCGCACATCGTAGGCTCGTGTTGTATCTAAAGGCACGAGCTTCAGCCACTCGTCCAGGTCTTCTTCCCCGCTTAATCGCTCCTGCTCAGGCTTTCGCGTGACCCCAGGCAAAAAATCGATTAAGCGCCGTACTTGCCGAAAGATATCCTGCTCCGACGCTGCAATAAAATGAGCATTGCCACTGCGCGTTGCATGGACCGCGCTCCTCCGAGCTCCTCTCCATCAATGCTCGTTCCAGTTATGCTTTCAATCACCTTCGGACCTGTAATAAACATTTTTGCCGTCTTCTCGACCATAAACACAAAGTCAGTCAACGCCGGTGAATAGACCGCACCGCCCGCGCACGGGCCAAGAATCACTGAAATTTGCGGAATGACGCCGGAATATAGCGTATTTCGGTAAAAATTTTTCCATAGCCGTGTAAGGAATGTACGCCTTCCTGAATTCGCGCTCCTCCGGAGTCGTTTAAACCTATCACGGGTGCTTGATTCTCAGCTGCCAGATCCATGATTTTGACGATTTTGTTCGCGTGCATCTCCCCTAATGCCCCACCGTTAACGGTAAAGTCCTGCGAAAACAAAAAGACCTCTCTTCCATGAACTTTGCCAAATCCGGTGACAACTCCTGTACCTACCGCTCCTCGCATCTGCCCGTAACCATTATCTTCAACAAATGGATCGAGTTCAACAAAGGTATCCGGATCAAGCAACAGCTCTATTCGCTCTCGTGCTGTCAACTTCGCCCGTGAGTGCTGCTTTTTGATCCGCTCTTCTCCTCCCCCTTTCTGAAGCCTTTCCCTCCTTTTGTTCATTTCGTTCATACGCTCGGTCATCGTCACATTCATCCCCCCAATTTTATGGAAGCACTGAACTGAAACTCACAGCTGTTCATTCATTTATATTACGACAACAGCATTAGATGACCGATAATTGAATAGGACGCTGTTCCCGTAGAAACAGCGTCCTATGTTGCTTGGCGATAAATCGGCATCGAAGCACAGCGGAATGAACCGCCTGACTTAATAATTTCGGAGACTCAACTTCGATGACGTGAAAACCTTTGTCCCTAAGCTTATCGTTCGTTACTTTATTTTGTGGGAGGGCGATTACTCTTTTCTCACCAATCGACAACACATTCGTTGCTAAAGTAAACTGCTCCTTTTCATTCACTTCCAGTAGCTCATACTCCTTTTCGAGCAAATGAATATCCTCTGGAGCAATCGCCTCACGATAAATGAGTGCCATGTCAGATGAAACCGGATTAAACACGCAATCCAAGTGAAGATATTCCTTTTTAAAACGAATATTGTAAAACGACAAATGGGGGTGCTGATTCACTAAAAATGAAACGGCTGAGCGCTCCGTCCGGCTGCCGTCTCCGACAAATACTTTAGCACCATCTATTAGGACATCCCCACCTTCAATCGTTCCTTCATCTATGACAACGTAATTAAAATGGTTGTCGTCAAGATACTTTCGAAGTATCAGCTCTTCTCCTTGCCTAATCTGCTGCTTTAATTTCCCTACGTAAAGCGTATTCTCAATCGTAAACCCGATATCTCTCGTAAAGACTTGCTCCGGAAACTCTTTTTTTGCGGAAAGTAACCGTACTTGGATGCCCTCCCGTTCTAAAACATTTGCAAAGTCCCGGTGCTGATGAAGCGCCTTGCTCACTTCAATATTTTCTTTTTGATAATGGGCTTGAACGTGATTAATGACGTCCCTTATTTCCATAAATTGCGGCTCACATAAAAGAACGTCCATTAATAAATCGTATTCATTTTGACAAAACGTTTGCTTCATCCATTATTCACTTCTCCCTTTTTTTTGCATCATCTCAGTCGTCCTGCCACTTGGCTAACACGGGAAATTAAGTTAGGCTATCTCCATAACAACTTTTTAATGGGTATACTACATAATTATGTGCCACCTGCGCTTTTATTCGTTGCTAGAGCGGGAAGCCCCCCTTTTTCCTAAGAAGCCCTTGAACCTTGAGCTGACCCTATCTTCTTCGGCCGGTTATTAAGCGGAAAATGAGTAGTCCAAGTGCAATCACTAAAAGGATATGAATTAATCCCCCAGCTATTCTAAAAATGAAGCCAAACAGCCATACGATCAAAATGATAATAAGCAGCGTCCACATTTGCATTCACCTGCCCCGTTTTATTTTACGTCATACATTGTCTCGGATAAACGGGCAGCAGGCTACCCGTAACCCCCAAAAGGCTCAACAATCTATCGGAGATAAGCCCTTTCGCTAATAGAAGCATCTATATATATTTATGCCTCTCCGCCAATAAAATTAAACACAGATGATCAAATTGCATTAGCTGAGACATTCGCGACCTACTCGATTTTGATTCGACGCTTGGCCCACTCAAAGAAAGAGTCTTGAACGGGCTCAAGACTCTTTACCTTTCATTCAAATGTTAGTACTAATTCGTAGCCGTTTTCCGTTATTATTTTTCCATCCTTATGCTCATCGATTAGCTCCTTGTACGCTTGGGAGAACTCTATAAACGCTTCCTTGTCTCGTTTCGTTAGCGCAGCATCTATTTTACTCGTAATATCCTGCTTTCTAAAGTAATATAGAGAATATTCCATCACGGCTTGCGCATATAGCGATTGGACAGTTGATTCTGTACGACTTTGTAAGCTTTTAATCACTTGTAATTGCCTTAACACACTTTTATCCATCGCAAATTGATTCATTTCCCTTCCCCCCAGTTTGAATCTTTTTCCTCCGGATCCAAGCACATCTTTCTGTAACAGCCTTTCTCAAGACGTGAGAAGATATGAATGGCTTCGCTTTGCACAACGAGTCGTCTCTTCTATCCGTAGACCATGGCGATAGTATCCTTACATCAGCAAGCCATTGAAAAACAATTTCTTTCTCTCTATTACCACTGTACCCAATATATGAAGTGATCAAACAATCGGAATTGTAAGCGTTATCATATTTATATTGTAGCAATAAAAGCATTTTTTTTCAACAAAATAAGTTAAACGCCAATCGATTAAAAAAAAGAGCTATACTTTACTGCCCCATGCCTTATGAAACGCAGCACGTTTTTTAGAAGGGTAAACTTTAATCGATGCTTTAGCTTTATGGTATGAACCATTTTGGTCAATCGTAACACAATGTAAGCAGTTCAAATACTGGAGTCCGCTCGTTGACCGACTTTTCGCGTCGCTTTTTCTCATTGATGGAACCATTTTCATTTCCATCACGTTCAGGCTACGTCCAACACTACTCAAGCTGTAAACGGTTAGTCCTGATGAAAAAAAACATTCAGTGAAAGGCTGATAGATCAACGAGCGGTTAAGCAAGTGCTGGCTAGTATTTGGCCTGTCGGAGATTTTAATTCCCGAGAACTTTATTGACAGCCTCTAGCACGCGCTCGGCTTGAAAAGGCTTCACAATAAAGTCTTTAGCTCCCACTTGGATCGCATCAATGACCATTGTCTGTTGCCCCATCGCCGAGCACATAATCACTTTCGCCTCACTGTTAAGCTCCATTATATCCTTTAGTGCCTGTAAACCGTCGACTTCAGGCATAGTGATGTCCATCGTTACTAAATCCGGGTCTGCTTCTTTAAACATTTCCAATGCTTCTGCACCATTTGCAGCCTCTCCGGCAATTTGAAACCCGTTCTTTGTTAAAATGTCCTTAATCATCATCCGCATAAAAGCGGCGTCGTCCACAACTAATACTGATGCCATTCGTTCACCCCTCCAACAATTATCCTGACTTCATGATGCTGTCTAATTCCAATAATGTAACGAGTCGATTGTCCAGCTTTACGACACCACGCAAGTATTCAACCTCTACTTCTCCTACTACCTCAGGAGTCGGTTCAATACTAGCTAACGGAATATCGAGCACATCATTCGCTCCATCTACAATAAAACCGATCTCTACCTGATCCTTTTTAATAACAAGAATACGGGTCGAATTGTCAAATTCCTTTTCTTCAATTCCAAAGCGAGTTCGCAAATTAACGATTGGCGTAATGACCCCACGCAGGTTCATGACACCGGTCACGTAAGATTCCGTTCGTGGAATTCGCGTGACTGGTTGCATTCGTTCAATCGATTGAACGTGATCGACTTCAATCGCATATTCCTCATCCTTTAATTGGAAAATAATGACCTTCATTTCACTTTTTGTCACCGATTCATTCGTCATCCGTTCGCCCTCCTTCACAATCATTTGATTAAAGCATTCGTATCGACAATTAAGGCAACCTGCCCATCGCCTAAAATTGTCGCGCCAGAAATGGCAAATACTTCTTTTAAATAATTACCGATCGATTTTAAAACAATGTCGTGCTGTCCAATGAGAGAGTCGACCACGAGCCGGCAGTTTTTTCTCCCTTTTGAATGATCACTAATGAGTAAAAATCCTCCTCTAATGGAGCGTCAGTGACTTGAAAAATATCGCGTACAAATACTAAAGGAACTACTTTCCCTCTAAAATCAATCACTTTTTTTTCCGTGCGCATGATAGATCTCTTTTTTATCAATGATAGCTGTTTCTACGATAGAAGACAGCGGTACAGCATATTTTTCACGTCCGACCTCAACGAGCATGACATCGATAATAGAAAGCGTCAGCGGTAATTGAATGGTGAAAACAGATCCTTCGCCCTTCGTTGAGCTAACCGTGATAATACCTCCAAGCGACTCGAACTTACTCTTAACGACATCAAGTCCAACTCCCCGTCCCGATACGTCAGTAATCGTTTCAGCCGTGCTGAAGCCAGAAGAGAAGAGCAATCCAAAAATTTGCTCGTTAGTCATCTTGTCAATATCCTCTTCTACCATCACACCGTTTTCAAGCGCTTTTTTCACTACTTTATCTCGATCGATTCCAGCACCGTCATCTTCTATCTCGATAAACACATAATTCCCACTGTGATATGCTTTGAGAATGACAGTCCCTTCTTCTTCTTTTCCATGCTCGCGGCGTTTGGCAGGGGTCTCAATCCCATGATCGATTGAATTGCGGATTAAATGAACGAGGGGATCGCCAATTTCGTCAATAATCGTCCGATCAAGCTCCGTTTCCGCACCGACAATTTCTAGATTTACCATTTTATTCAACTCTTTGGACAGGCTCCGGACCATTCGTGGAAACCGATTAAACACTTGTTCCACCGGCATCATTCTCATGTTTAAAATAATTTCCTGCAAATCTCCGGAAATCCGCGACATCCGTTCGACAGTTTCGTTCAATTCGCTATTTTTTTAACTCACTGGCGATTTGCTCTAAACGTCCGCGATCGATGACAAGCTCTTCGAACAAATTCATGAGCATGTCCAGCCGCTCGATGTTTACTCGAATCGTCTTATTCACATCGGCGCCTTGACTTTTTTTCGGTGCCATTGCTTTTCTTTTTCTGGTCATTCTCTTTTTTTTGTGCGGATGTGGCGCCTTTTTTTTCGCTACCTTTTCCGCGAGTGCATCCTCAGTAATTTCGTGTATATCGACTTCTCGGATTTCAGAAACTTTCAAAACGCGGCCTTTTACTTCTGTCTGACCGACCTTCGTTACGACAGTTACGACAAATTCTGAATCGAACTTTTCTTCCTCTAAATATTCTGTTGAAGGTGTTGATTTAATGATTTCACCAATTTGCTCAAGAATTTCAAACACCATAAACACGCGAGCAGCCTTCAGCATCGTTTGCTGATCGAGAATAACCTTGATTTGGTAAGCCTTATACCCTTGCTCAAACGATTGAACTAAGACGGTCCGTTCAAATTCATCGAATTCGAATTCATGCCAGTGCGCTTTTTCTACTTCCTCAACCGTAGCGGCTACTTCACGACTTCCACGGTTCGTATGGACAGTTCCTCCTCCTTTTTCCAGCCGTTCCAATAAAGCAACGCAGGACGATACATCGTGCTTGCCATCACCGCTCCCTCCGATATTGGCAACAATTGTCTCCAAATCTTCAATCGCTGTAAAGATGACATCAATCACCTCTGAAGTGACTGGAAGCTGTTGCTGCCGGATTAAATCGAGCACATTCTCCATATTGTGAGTCAAATGTGCCAAATCTTCAAAACCCATAGTCGCCGCCATCCCTTTTAACGTATGGGCAGAACGAAATACTTCTCCGACAATCGCTAAATCTTCAGGACTTTGCTCGAGCTTTAATAAATTGTCATTAATCGCCTGTAAATGCTCTCCACTTTCGTCAAGAAAAACATTTAAGTATTCAGAATTCACCAAGAGACTACTCACCTCGACATTCATGTAATTAATTCTGTTTTTGTAGGCCCACTTCAGGCTCAGCAAGGCGTCTTATAAAGCTAATGCACTCATAATTTGCTAGATTTAAACGATCATTTTCCTTCATCATAGCATACTTGAACCTTTGTAGGTATTTTATCATAGGAAAATACGCGCTATTCCATTGCCTCTATCATCGTTTTTGCATACAAAATAAGCAGTCCTAATGTGGTCTGCTAACACGACTTAAGCAGCATGTCTCCCTTCTTACTTTTCATCGGCTCGATCGAACGAGTTTTTTTAGCTTCATAGTGAAAAATAAAATGGGCTACTTCTGATCGTTGCGGAACAATACACTGCAGAAAATCATTAAAAATGGGTGGCTAATTATTTTGAAATGTTTAAGTAGGTAATACATGGTATGGATCACCTTTCCGTCTTCAAATATAATGGACAGGTTGGTTGTTATTTAGCGCCTGAATTTTCACTTTATGTTAAAAGGGTCAAAGCTAAATTTCATTACATTTTTGACTATAATAAATATTAAATTGTTACCAGATTAGCTATGCAATAAAAAATGGCTGTCAAAATTTTAGGAGTGTATAAAGATGAAGGTCAAACGAATTGTTGCCAATATAGAGACACAGAACATTTCAAAAGCTGCGTACTTTTACGGAGAGCTACTTGGACTTGATCAACTGATGGATATGGGATTTATTGCAACTTATGGATCCGACGAAAAAATGGAAACTCAAATTAGCTTTCTTTCAGAGGGAGGTTCTGGGACACAAGTGCCTGACCTATCCATTGAAGTTGATGATCTCAAAGAAGCATTAACTCGCATAAAGGAAGCAGAGATTCCAATTGAGTATGGACCAGTCGAGGAACCCTGGGGAGTTCGACGCTTTTATGTAAGAGATCCATTTGGAAAGTTAGTCAATATTCTTGTTCATCAGTAAGGGGATAAGAATTACCACTTTATGGTTTGGAAAAAAACAATTTAGTTTACATTTTATGTTTATATTAATATTTTGATAATTGATGCTCTAAACTGAAAAAAAATCCTTTACTAAACAGCGTAAAATTTGATAACATAGTTATTAAACATAACAATGTTATCAATTCGGAGGTATTTATGAGTTATAATTCAAAATTAACGAGGAAAAGAATTTTATCGGAAGCACACAATGCTTTTTTGAATCAAGGGTTTCACTCTTCTAATCTTCGTGATATTGCTAAAAAAGCTCATGTGACGACAGGGGCAATGTATAATCATTTCAAAAATAAAGAAGATTTATTTGATGCGTTGATTGAATCGTCAGCATCTGAACTATTACACTGCATTCGGCAAATATACCAGCAAGTAGATGGAGAACTTAATGAAACAATAGAAAAAAAACATCCCTTGATAGCACTGATAAGATAGTTGACTATATTTATAACCATTTTGACGATTTTAAATTAATTTTCTGCTGTTCAACAGGTTCGAAATATGAGAATTATCTTAACGAATTAGCCAAATAGAGGAGGAGTTTCTAAGAAAAGCTTTAGATCAATGGGAGGTTAAAGTAAATGATCATTTTTACATGTTATTTGTGTAGAAGGCTTTCACAATTTATATGAAATTGTTGACCATGATTTATCCAAAGAAGAAGCTATAGCGTATATAGACACGGTGAAACGCTTTCGGATGGCCGGGTGGAAAGCAATTTTAAACGGGAAATAAAGATGTTCTAAAAATGAAGGTGAATAAAACATTTGGGAATGTACAAACGTTTAGATATGCTCCGGACTAAAAATATCTTATATGGATGGTTTTGTTATTTTCTTGTATTGCCGGAGTTTTTGATGAAAATATAAAACGCTTTCTATAAAGAGAGGTGAGGAAAATGAATGCTGTAAATCCACTTAATAATCAGAGTCATACGGCACCAATCCAAAGGAAGGAACGAATGATAGAAATTGATATTCTGCGCGGGTTTGCGTTGTTTGGAATTTTGCTTGCTAATATATCATTATTTTCTTCCCCATCTTTATATACCGGTATGCTAGAAGGAGGAGGTGCAGAGGGAGGAGTGAATCAGGTCGTACAACAACTGATTTATCTCTTTGTCGATTATAAATTTATCTCCATGTTTCGTTTTTGTTTGGAGTCGGTTTTATGATTTTTCTTGAACGTGTCAGACAAAAGGGGAAAAATGGTGTGATCCTTTATATAAGAAGGCTTTCTATACTGCTGGTAATAGGTCTTATCCATAGCTATCTCATTTGGTTCGGTGATATATTACTTGTTTATGCCATATTAGGATTTTTTTCTCTTACTGTTTAGAAACAGTAAGCCAAAAACACTGCTGATTTGGGCAGTCAGTTTGCTGGTGATTCCAGCTGTCTGGATTGCAATGAACACATTTGCTCCTCAGATTATCACGTTTGGACCGCCTCTGGCTCCGCCTGCTGAGGAGATTCATCAACTGATTGATGATTCTTACCATGCTTACGGTTCGGGAAGTTATCTGGATATGCTTCAGCAGCGTATCGTGGATATGTCGATGGTGCAGGAGAGTAATATAACATTAATCCCAATGACATTTGCCATGTTCCTGCTGGGTGCTTATGTATGGCGAAAAAGTTGGTTTCATCGTTTAAAATCCGACAATCGACTTCTACGCAGAGCTTGGTGCTACAGTGGTTTAATAGGTGGTATTTTCTTAATCGGTCAAGTCATTTTACATACGCAAGTGGATGCGATGGAGAGCGGTTACAACTATGCGCATTTTGCAGGAGCACTTATTTCGGGACCAGCTATGAGTATTTTTTATATAACTACTTTATTTCTGCTTCTTCAAAAAGATGTATGGCGCAAAAGGTTATCTCCGCTGCAGGATACAGGGCGTATGGCGCTGACACATTATTTATTACAATCGGTAGTCTGTACCTTATTATTCTATCATTATGGGGTGGGATTGTATGGCGAAGTGGGTGCCTTTGCATCCTTCTTATTATCATGTGCCATTTTTCAATTCAAATCGTTATCAGCAAATATTGGTTGCGTCACTTTCGCTTTGGTCCATGCGAATGGCTGTGGCGTTCGCTGACCTATGGAAAATGGCAGACGAACAGAGTGAAATGATTGGGGCGACAGACTGTCAATAGCCTACAATGTGTTTTAATTATTTACCAGTCTTGACAGGTGACAGTCCACTAATGAAAATGACTTGACACTATTTCGAATAAGTTTTATTTTTCTATAGGTTTTATTCTTTTATAGACTGAATAATTTAGTCAAAATAAAAATTATCCTTTTGAACTAAAATTATTACATTAAATTTAGAAAGTGAGTGATTTTTGTGATAGTCAGCTCAAAAGTAAATCCAAACAAAATTGAGGTACTGAAGGCTTAATCTTGTATTATTGCCTTCAGTAAAAAACAAAACACGGAGGGTAAACATTTATGTCTTTTAGTTATTATGGAGAGCTTTGCACAGAGGTTTATGATTTAACCAAAAAAAGTAGGACAATCACTCGATGGAGATTTAGAGTTTTATCAAGAAAAACTTAAAAAAATGTAAGGGACGTATTCTGGAAGCAATGGTTGGTTCCGGACGTGTAATCATTCCGCTTTTAGAAGCTGGTCTGAATGTGGACGGAGTTGACTATTCTGCTGAAATGTTAGCTTCTTGTCGTCAACGCTGTAAAGAACGCGAGTTAAATCCAAGCTTATATCAATCAGATTTAAGGGAATTATCATTACCCTACAAATACGAAGCTATTATCATTCCTGCTGGTTCTTTCTTATTAATTGAAAATCGAGAGGATTCAATCCAAGTAATAAAGAAACTTTATGAGCATCTTGAAACCGGTGGAAAATTAATACTCGATCTTTTCTTACCAGAAGACAATCTTCAAGTTGGAGGATATGAAGGAACTTCCACCTTTCACACTTCAAATGGTGATATTATTACGATGGAAGGGAAACTTGTCGAATTTGATTTTCTTAACCAATACAAGGTTTCATATGTAAAATATGAAAAATGGCGTAAAGGAGAACTTGTCCAGTCTGAATTACAACGTTTTGCTTTGCGTTGGTACGGTGTTGAGGAGTTCAAATTAGTTTTGGAGAAAATTGGCTTTTCAAAAATTGTTATTTCAGCTAATTTTATCGAAGGGAAACAACCAACAAATAGTAAACAGCAAATCGTTTATGAAGCCGTTAAAAAAATAACAATTTATAAAATAAGGATAGATGAATAGGTATTCTATTCCTGTTCATCTATCCTCTTTTTCTGCATAAAATGTGTAATGTTTAATTCTAGATGATTTGAAATTTCTTGACTTTTAATAAAAACGCTACTGATTCTTGCATCTAAACAAAATCTGAACGACTAGTTGAGACTTGCTTCAAATAAACCAGCTCCTTGACCGCTGCCTTGAATACGGCCTTTTCTCGTTCCGATAATTGTAATACATGCAACGGCTGATTCTTGTCTCTTAACACATAAAGCGCCGTACTCGCAACTTGATTTCCGGTCAGCTGCTCATAGGCTAGCTGGTATAAATACAGCTGTGGTTTATAGCGTTCGAGCAATTCATTGCCAGAATAACGTATCTGGTTTGATTTAAAATCAATAATATGATATTCGTCATCACGCTTAACAATTTTATCGATTTCACCAATCACTTCTGCACCTTCCAGCTCGCATGAGAATGACCACTCATTCGCAACGGGGATTCCGAGGCTCCTTCGCATCTTCTCCGAGTAGGAATCCATTAAGTCAGTAGCTATCGCCATGTCTTTTTCATCCCAGCTAGCATCCTCCAGCGGAGAAAAGGCAAAATGCAATGCCTCTTTTTTTTGAAAAGCCTTGATCATGCAGCTCAAACGCGCGATGTAGAACGGTCCCCATCGTCGCAGAATTCAAGTTAGCTTCCTGCTCATGCTGCCCCCCTCCTTTATAAGTCTGCTCCAAGCCAAGAATGTAACGCTCATAATAGGCCGCTCGATCCTGGATAAACGATGTGATCTCCGACACTGATAAAGTTAAAGGCACTGCCGGCCTAGACAAAATCTGGGCAGGCTGATAATACTGGAGGGAGCTTTCCAGCTTTTTCCGTTGTTGAGCTTCGTTCCGTTGAGCAACCACTGCTCCAGCTTTCCTTGCTTACTCGCTACCTTAATCATTTCCAACCAGGAGCTTTTACCTGACGACTCTTTCCCAACTAACAAAGCAAAGTCCTTTGCTCGCGTCATGGCCACGTAAAATAATCGCTTCTCTTCCTCTTTTGCTTCTGCATCTGCCTTCTGCTTAGCGATACTAAAGGCTGGTGTTCTCACAGTCTCAGCTTTTTGCTCAAAGTCTGACTCCTCTTCCAATGAGAATACAATCCCAAGTTCAGGACGAAAGCGTATGCTGGCTGGATCGGAGCGAACTGCTCGGTCGATGTGGGGCAGACAGACGATTGGAAACTCTAATCCCTTCGAGGCATGAACAGTCATAATCTGAACAGCATCTCCTTCAAGCCGCTCGCTTTCCGCTTCGCCTTCTTTTGCACTGACAGCGATCCGTTCATTCAGGAAATCTAGTACCTCTTCCAATGAAGTAAGCGGCTCGGCTGCGATGATATCGATCAGCTTTTCGATATTTTTCATCTTTTGGATTCCGTTTTCTTGTGCCAAAAGTGGGAGGGGCAATCCGATTTCATCCACTAGCTTACTCAGCGCAGCAGCCAGTGACGTATTCGCGGGAAGCGGGGCCCAGCGATCGAGCCATTGCTGTATGAGTAAACAAGCTTGAGCCGTCGCTTCTGACAAGTGCTCCCCTTGCTCGCCACGGCAGGAGTATACAAATTGACTTAGGCTTCCTTCTTCGTTTGCGTGCGCCTGAAGCGCAAGAAAATCGTTCATGGTCAAACCGATTAATGGACTGCGTAAGACAGCAAGCAAGTACAGATCTTCGAATGGACGGTTCAACCAGCGTAATACGGTTAAAAAAATCGATAATTTCCTGGCGTTCAAAAAAAACCGATGCCACCGTAGATGGTATGTGGAATACCTTTATCTGCTAGCGCCCGTTCCAGCGGCCGTAAATGAGTTCGCGTCGGAATTAAAATCGCGATATCCTTCCATCTGGCAGCGCGCCAGCTATTCTCATGAAATACTATGGCTTTCTGATTGGCGACGATGTCGACTAACCGATTAGCCATAAGCTCAAGTGGATCATCGTCTCCTTCTCCTACTAGCAGTTCAACCCGCTTGTCCTCCACATTTTCCAAGTCCCGTCCCGCATGAAGGCATCATACCGCGTCGTATAGCCTTCGTTCTTTTCTGCCTTCATGACCTCTGCAAAAAGCGCATTGACTGCTTCAATAATCGGTGAGTACGTCCGATAATTCGTATTCATGGCAATGGCATGGCCGTGCTCTCCAGTCAAAGCTTTTTGCTCGTATGCATTCATCAAGCTGACGTCAGCGCCGCGAAACCTGTAAATCGACTGCTTCGGATCTCCGACAATAAATTGATAGTCAGGTCTTATCCGATTCAGCATTTCCATCTGTAGCTGATTCGTATCCTGAAATTCATCGACCATCATATGGCGATAATGATTACGACACGCGCTTCTTACTTCCTCATTTTCCAAAAGAGCAACAGCCTTTTGCTGCAGATCCGAAAAGTCAAGTGCACCGAGGTTATGCTTCCGTTCACGATAAGCGTGATCAAAGCGTTGAAGCAAGGCAATCATGCGCTCGAGCAAATCCAACCCACCATCGGGATCGCCCGTAGCTTTGCCAAGCAGCCCCCATTCCTTTTTCAATGGCTTCCACTCCAGCTCATAAAGCTCATATAACGAGGGTACTTGTTCCTCCCACCTTTGATCGCTGCGGGAAGGCATAAGCTCTTTCACCTGTATGATATACTCGTTTGTATCGGCGGGATTGAGGTCAGGTATCGCATTGGAAAGCCGCTTCACATGCGCTTTTTGCGCTTTTGTAAGCTTGTCTGTCGAAGGAAATGCTGCGATGCAGGCTAAAGCTGATTCATGAAAGCGGGTGATCCGCTCTTGTTGATAGCTCAATTTCACCTGGTGCTGTAGCTGCCACATCGAATATGCTTGAAAGTCTTCGAGCGCATGCTCACCCACAATAAATTCACGAATGTGCGCATAAACCTCTTCTATCGTCGAAATGAACGCGTCCTTGCTCATATAGCGAAAAAACGGCTCAGCCGCTCAACAAAACCGACTTCACGTATGAGCTGCAGGAGCGTTTCTCTCGTCAATTGTCTGCTCTTACTCTCGTCTAAAATCGTGAGCGTTGGCGGGAGCTGAGCAAGCATCGCATACTGACTGAGCAGCCTCTGACAAAAGCTGTGAAAGGTTGAAATATTGGCCTGATCGACGGCTTCTATCTGTTCTGCCCAATACTGCTTCTCCTTATGTTCTTGGGCTTCATTTGCTTTCTCTCTAATTCTTTTACGAATCCGTTCCTTCATTTCTCTTGCTGCTTTTTCGGTAAAAGTGATCGCAACAATCTCTTGCACGGACGCCCCGATGCCAAGGACGCCATGCTTGAACCTTTGCTCACACAAATAAACAAAGCGCTCAGTCAGCACCCTCGTTTTTCCTGAGCCAGCCCCAGCCGAAACGACGACGAGCGGCTTTTCGCTATATACCGCCTCAAGCTGCTCCTTATTAAAATTCATCTCCCGTGCTCCCCTTTGCTTCTTTCTGTTCTTCCGTTACACGACAAACGGCTTGATATGGACAATGCTTCGAGCAATCGAGCGGCCTAACCGAAAACTGTGAGCTCATCTCTCTCCATCGTTTTTCAATGAGCGGTTTAAGCTCGTATTTTTCCAGAAACGCCTCTGTCCCTAGCTCGTCCTCCCGATTTCTGCAACGGGAGCTTACTAGATAAGAAGAGCCTTTCCCAATATGCTCCGTTCGCCAAATGCCGTTCCCCGCCCTCTTGGCCGGATCGCGCATAGATATATACGATGCCCCTTGTGCTTGAACCTTTTTCCCTTGCTCCTTTTCGAGCTGTTTCCGTAAAGCAATGGCGTAAAGGGGAAGCTGAAGCTTCAAGCCCGTCTGCACTTCCTCTTTCATTTTCAAATTGGCATAACCCGTTTTGTAATCGTAGATGACGAAGCTGTCTTCATTTTGATCAATCCTGTCAATTTTTCCGACTAAAACTAGCTTTTCATCATTTGATAACTGCATTTCCCAACGCACAGGGACTTCCATCTCTTTAATTTTCATCAACTCGAGCGCGGCATTGTCCCAAAAATGGAGACGCTCTGCCTGCCACCACCGTTGGAGCCTCCGCTGCCATTGCCGTTTAAGCAAGACTACGTCTATTCTTGGCAGCTCGAATGCGTTTTTTTTCGATCTCTTCCCATAGCTCTTCAAAGCGTTGAAAAAGCAAATCTGGGATTCTTTCCTTCGCTTTCATTGACAATGATGAATAAGGCTTACCAATGACTTCCAATTCTCGATAACAAGACTCGATTAATTGATGAACCATGTCTCCGATTATTAAGGGAGACACTCTTTCCTGCTTCTCTTTCGGTTCAGGGACTTTGAGAACTCGCTCCATCGCGTAACGAAAAGGACAGCGTGCATAGCTTTCAAGAGCTGTAATCGAAACAACATTGCTTTTGAGCTGCTCCTGAAAAACAGCATCTAGCCGCTCCTCCCCTGTTCGGAGCCTGTCGAGATTTTGCTTGAGCTTTGCTATATGATTAGGAAGAGCTTCCAGCTGTTCTCCCTTTCCTAAATGATAGGCAAGCTGCAGCTGCTGTTCCTGCTCATTCATTGCATAAGGTGCGTTGAGACGGCGCTCCCATGACCACTCCTCTTCCTCGTATAAGTGTAGCGACTCGAGATAAGGCGAAGGCATTAACGGATGATTCGGATCGAGTCCTTTAACATAGCTAAAGGTTATTGATTCAGCCAAATAAAACAATTGCTGAAAATATGCCTCCTGTTTATTACTGGCGTGCGCTTGTGTCGGGACGCCGTATCGAATCGGGGCATGCAGCAAATCACGCTCCTGCACATAGCCGCCGAGCCTGTGGTTAGCCGGAAAAACGCCTTCGTTCATACTGACAATATAAAGCTTCTTTCCTGTCCAAAGACCGGCGTCTCTCATCGAAAAAAAAGAGAGAGACCTTTTCTTGAGCCGCGTCCTTCGAATAATTGAATACGGGAGCCTAATTCCTGAAACCATTCCTGAAAAAAAACAAGTTTCATTTGTGAATAAATGAAGCCGCGCTCGTTTAATTGACTAGCGAGCTCGGCGATTTGCTTCAGCAGTTCCTCGTACGCCCTTATTTCCATCGCCATTTCCTGCAAGGCATTCGTCTCGGTTTCATTTTTCATTTTTTTCCTGCCAATAGTCTTTCAACTGAAAAGAAAGTAGCCATTCCTTTAAGCTTAATAGATAGTTGCTGAACGTATCATTTTTCTTCCAGCGGAAGGCGACGATTTGCTCTAGCAGTTCGTCCAGCGATTTATCGTTTAATTTGCCTGTTTGAATATAATTCTGCTTTAACCTCATGAACTGAAGACCGGAATGAAAGAAGACACCGAGAAGCTGTTCGATAAATGGAAGACGTTCCCACTTTGTTTCTGTAAAAGGGCTCCCCTTTAAAATCGCGGACAAAAAGCGGTAAATCCGAGTGTTTTGCAGCTTTCGTTTTTTTGGCGCTATTTAAAGGAACACCCGCCTGCTCCGCGACATGAATAAACGCCTCTTTTTCTTTCCCTTCATTGGCAAAAACGACCGCAATTTCCTCGTACCGATAGTAGGACAAAGCTATGTCTCTTAGCAGTCCTTGCCACTGTTCGTGCTCGGTAGTAGCTGCGGCAATCGTATATTCCTTAACTGTTGGCTCACTATTATATGGCTCATAACGAGAAGTAAAGCCGATATCCCGTAAATCTCGAAATGTGTCATCAATGACGGCAAAATTACGATCGGCTGGTAAATAGACTTCGATCGGAATTCCAGCCTGCTTTAAGGCTTGAATGAACTGATATTGCAGAGGGGTAAAATCATAAAAACCATCAACGATAACGGCAGCGATTTCAGAAACGGTATTGGTTAAGTGCTCAATGGCATAAAGGATACGATTGTCGGGATCGAGAAGACGTTGAAACCGAACAATCTCCTCCTCATAGTGCGCAAACAGCGGTTGAAGAGCGGACAATGATGAAGGAAGCTCGTCTATGGATAGACCGAGCCTTTTCCATTGACTATAAGTATCAGCGTATCCTTTAGATTTCCTATTGTTATCAGACGATTGCTCCCAGCTTGTCTCAATAAAATGCTGAAAAAGTAGCGTTCGTTCGTGTTCAGCTAAAAAAAATCATCGAATCTTTTTCTTGTGTGAGTACATAAGTGGCCAGATCATCGAATGTCGCGATGTTAATTGTCGAGACTTTCTTTCTCGCACCTTGTAACAATGCCGAAGAAGGCAGCAAATAAAAGACCGGCTTCCCGCCGGTTTGTCGCTTTTCCGCTTGCGCCAACCGTTCTGCACCGGCTATTTCTTTAATTAACGTCCCATAAATGACTTGCTCCGACATTATCTGTTCCTCCTTTTAACAAACAAGCTCTGTTTAAATAGTAGCATATGACAAGGTTTAATAGTCGGTTTTCGCCAACGGCATTTGCACGCGCTGACGCTAATCCGAAGCGGCCACGTAGGCTATTTTCAAATTTTCATTAGGCTATGTATTTCGGTTACTGTTCTTTTCCACATCAGTATTCGAGGATTCACACTTCATGTCTCCATAGTTTAAAGACCAATAAAATAGGCTGTCTCAGTATAAAGAGAGACAGCCTACAATCTAAAAGCGAATGACGTTAAATCCCATTAAAATGACAAGCAGTAACAAGGCGATAATTACACCCCAATAAGCTGGTGCCTTCGTACCGATTGTACCTTTCTTTGTTTTACCGAGTAGTCCCTCGATCGAACCGATTAAGACAATTGCCAACACTCCTTTTAGAGTGTATTGTACAGGGAAGCCGTAGCCAATTAGCATTCCAATTCCTGAAATAATCATAATGAGGTAAAACAGACGAAGGATCATCTGCACGATAGTTGCAGCTTTCGTTTTTTGCGTTTTGAGCAAAAAGTAACTTACTAGAAATAAGACTACTAAAAACGCCCATGAACTGTGTGTGACTGATAAAAAATGTTGATCAATTGCGGCGACATGATTAGCCTCCTCTTTTTTGTTATCATGTCCATTATATGCGATAGCTGTCCAAATAGGGAAGGAGGAAAGCTTATCTGTCCGCGAATGTTCATATATTCCGCTGCGGGTTGATAATGACAATTGACATTTTCCTCTAAATTTGAAAGAGAAGGCATTTAGTAAGATTTTTCTTTGAGGGAGTTTTGGGGCTCCGCTTGACTTCCATGGCTTCAGCTTCTAACACGAATTCATTCATTAAAATCAAACATTCTCTCAATTCGCTCTAACGCCCAGTCGAGCTCCTCTTTTGCAATTATTAACGGTGGGGCCAGACGAATCACACGCTCATGCGTCTCCTTGCATAGCAAGCCTTCGACCATTAATTCTTCACAGAAAGGCCTCGCAGATGTGTTCAGTTCAATGCCAATGAACAGGCCTTTGCCACGGATATCTTTAATTAGCGGACTCTTGATTCGTTTTAATCGTTGCAAGGCGTAATGACCGAGCTCAAACGACTTTCTGTCAGCTCTTCCTCCTCAATGACTTCAAGAGCCGCTATCGCAGCTGCACAGGCAAGCGGATTACCACCAAAGGTGGAGCCGTGAGAGCCTGGCTCAAACACTCCTAACACTTCACGGTTCGCCGCCACGGCTGATATCGGGATAACTCCTCCGCCAAGCGCCTTTCCGAGAATATACACGTCTGGCACGACATTTTCCCAATCGCAGGCAAAACGCTTCCCTGTTCGTCCGAGTCCTGTCTGAATTTCATCAGCGATCAATAATACCTCATGTTCTGAGCAAATTTGTCGTACCCTTTGCAAATAGCCGTTATCAGGGACGATAATTCCTGCTTCTCCTTGAATCGGTTCTACTAGAAATGCAGCGGTATTCGGAGTGATAGCTTCGGCCAACGCTTCGGAATCATTATATGGAATGATCTTAATTCCGGGTAGTAAAGGCCCGAAGCCGCGCTTATATTCAGGACTGGATGATAGAGAGATAGCAGCCATCGTCCGACCGTGGAAGTTATTTTCACAAACGATGATCTCCGCTTGCTCCTTTACAACGCCCTTCCGTTCATAGGCCCAGCGTCGTGCCGCCTTGATCGCGGTTTCTACAGCCTCTGCTCCGGTATTCATCGGTAAAATCATAGCTTTCCCGGTTAGCTGTGCCAGCTGTTCATAAAATGGGCCCAGTTGTTCGTTATGAAAGGCGCGGGATGTCAATGTGAGTCGATTCGCTTGAGAAAAAAAAGCTTCCATTACTTTCGGATGCCTGTGGCCTTGATTAAGAGCTGAGTAAGCGCTCAGCATATCGAGATAACGACGCCCCTCTCGATCCCATACCCAAACGCCTTCAGCTTTTGAAATAACGAGAGGTAAAGGTAAATAATTGTTTGCACCGTACTTCTCAGTTTTCGCAATGATTTCTTTCGTTTCAGTCAAGTCGGCTTCCCTCCTCACGAAAATAAGAACAAGGTCTTTCGTTGTATGCTATTTAGAAAGAAGTCCGCGCAACGCAAATGCGATATTTTGGGGGCGCTCTGCTAGCCTGCGCATAAAATAGCCGAACCAGTCTGTTCCGTATGGGACATATACGCGCATTTTATAGCCTTCTGAAGCGATTTTTTCTTGCAGCTCTGTTCGAAAGCCGTAAAGCATCTGAAATTCGAAGCGCGATTTCGGGATCTTTTCCGCTGCACAAAAGCTCTTTACTTTCCATATGATGCGGTGATCGTGACTAGCAATTGCCGTATAGCTGCCTGAACGAAGATGCTGCTTAATAATATGCAAATAATTTTCGTCCACCCGCTTTTTCTCCTGAAAAGCTATCGAAGCGGGCTCTTTATAAGCCCCTTTAACAAGCCTGAGATTAATACCGGAAAGTGCGGTAACGTCCTCATCGGCACGGAACAAATAGGCTTGGATTACCGTTCCTACAGAATTTGGGAATTCCTTCAGTAACACAGCTAAAATATCTAACGTTTGCTGACAATGACCGGAATCCTCCATATCGATCCGGACGAAATTTCCTAAGCTCTCCGCCTTAGCAACAATTTTTCTCATATTCTGTATACAAAGCTCTTCATTCACATCTAGACCGAGCTGTGTTAATTTAAGCGACAAATTACAATCGACGTTAGCATCAGCAATGGCCTGCAGTGTACGCAAACAATAATCAGTAGAGTCACGCGCCTCCTGTTCGCTCGTAATAAATTCTCCCAAATGGTCAACGGTCGCAACAAGCCCTTTATCGTTCAGTTGTTTTACAGCCATCATCGCATCTTCTATCGTAACGCCAGCAACCACGTGCTTAGCCCCAAGCTTAAGACCCCATTTTTTTGCTCCACGATTTAGGAGTTTGTTTTTCGATAAATACAAAAATATCGGCTTCAGCACAAATGAGCCACCTCCGTTCATGAGAGTAGTAAGTACTAGAATGAGTTCGGTAAACCCAGCTGCCGTCAGGCAGCCGAGGAGGGAACCTGCTGAAGAAAAGGATTGTTACTATAAAGACTCTGTCACTGTTTTAGCTTGCATAAACAACTGTAAGTAATCAGGTCCTCCGGCCTTCGAGTCCGTACCGGACATATTGAAGCCCCCAAATGGCTGATAACCGACGATAGCACCAGTACAACCCCGATTAAAATAAAGGTTGCCCAACATGAAACTCCTGCTTCGCCTGTTCGATATGCGCTCGATTGCGCGTAAGGACAGCTCCAGTTAGCCCATATTCGGTGTTATTGGCAATAGCCAGTGCGTCGTCGAAGCTTTCTGCTTTAGCAAATGCGACAAGCGGACCGAATATTTCCTCCTGCATTAAACGAGCGTGCGGAGCTACGTCCGAAACGATCGTCGGTTGAATGAAGTAGCCTTTCGAATTATCAGCTGTTCCACCGCTCACAATCCGCCCTTCTTTTTTTTGCTACCTCAAAGTAGCCGGTTATTTTATCGAAGGCTGCTTGATCGTTAACTGGCCCCATATTGGATTCAGCAGCAGGATCACCAACGGTTAGTTGCTCAGTTAATTTCATCGTTTTTTCGAGCAGTTGATCATAAACATCTCTCACAACCACTACTCGTGAGCAAGCGGAGCATTTCTGTCCCGAAAAACCAAAGGCTGATTGGACGATCGACCGTGCGGCCAGATCGAGATCCGCATCGTTATCGACGACGATCGTATCCTTTCCGCCCATTTCCGCGACGACGCGCTTTAGCCAAATTTGACCTTCGTTCACTTTAGCTGCCCGCTCATAAATTCGTTCGCCAACCTCCCTTGAGCCTGTAAAGCTAATAAACCTCGTTTTCGGGTGATCGACCAAGTAATCTCCGAGCTCAGCACCGCTTCCTGGTATGTAATTAAGCACCCCTGGAGCAGTCCGGCCTCTTCAAGCACCTCGACAAACTTCGCCGCAACAACAGGAGTTGTACTAGCAGGTTTTAACAATACGGTATTCCCTGTCACAATCGATGCAACCGTCGTTCCAGCCATAATTGCGAACGCAAAATTCCATGGCGAAATGACAGCTCCGACGCCTAGTGGAATATAAAAATATTGATTTTTCTCCCCCGGCCTGCTTAAAACATGAGCTCCTTTTTTCAACTCGACCATTTGCCTGCCGTAATACTCTAAAAAGTCAATAGCTTCAGCTGTATCAGCGTCCGCCTCATTCCATGGCTTACCTGCCTCATAAACTAAATAAGCAGAGAATTCATGCTTGCGCCTTCTGACTATGGCCGCAGCCTTAAAAAGGATGTCTGCTCTAGCTTCCGGATCCCACTTTTTCCAATCCGTATACGCTTGCTGAGCAGCTACCATTGCGCCTCGGCATGCTCTTTAGACGCCTTTGAAACAATTCCGACCTTTTGTTCCTTTTTTTTGCAGGGTTCAAGGAGACGATTTTTTCATCTGTGGTAACGCTTTCACCATTAATCCGCAAAGGAATTTCTTTTCCAAGTTGCCCTTCCACCTTAGTTAAAGCCTGGCGGAACTCTTCGCGGTTGACTTCGTTTGAAAAATCGGTAAATGGCTCATGTCTGTATGGAATCGTCATTAAAAACACTCCTTTATATGCTTTAAGTAATAGATTTTTCGTACAATACTTCGACATTTACTTGCACAATTCCTTCTTTAGTTTACCTTATGTCGGAAGAAACACGTCCTATGACTCATAGAAGTTAATCCCTTCATTCAGTGAGATCGTATTAGCATTCGCCCGATCCGGCCTAAAAGTCACTTAACTAAAAAAATCCGACCCGCTGTCTCAGCAACAGCTCGGTCGGGTACACTTTCTTTTAAATAACCAGTTGTTAACGAAATTTCATTTTCGGTTGATAAACTGTTGTCAGATATGGCTACATTCGGTGATGGGGCAGGAAAGCAAACCTCCTGAACGTGTTGTACAGAAATGAGCTTGCCATTCAGAGAGTACAGACAATTGGAAAATAACGAATGCGCCTTTAGCAATCGGTGCTTTCTTGAGTGTCGATTGCGCTCCTTCGCGTAAAATCGTACGCCTTAATGCGGGTATTTCATCATGCTGAATTAGTGTCTTTGTTCCCTAATGTAGAGTTGGTTTGACAGGCAAAGCATAAAAGAGAGTGATCTTCTTGACTGACGCCTTCTAAAAAAAACCGCCATTGCAATAAATCTTTCGGCCGCATGAGCTGCACTGGCCGATCAATTCTTTCTCCATCGCGATTCACTCCTATCGCTCCGTATATGATGTACTTAGTCGTCATTGTATCATAGCTTGCATTTTACATTAACGTATAAGAACTTGCATTACATAACCACGATTTGTGCAGAACCCGTTCCTGACTACTGCTTATCTTGTCTCAACGTGTCATTATTCGCAAACATATTTTTCAGCGATAAACCAATTATCGGTTTCATTCATTTTGCTAGGAACAAAACATAGCATTAAGTACAAGCGTCATTTTAATCAAATGTAAACTTAACTCGACTACCAAGCACATTGAAAAGCTGCATTATTTATCGTTTCTTTTCTTTCTTCACTTAATTCGTTCAAGGTTCACCATTTGCTTTACATAAAAAAACAGTCCGGATTACCCGAACTGCCCTGTAATATAATCTTCAGTTTTTTTATGCTGCGGTTTCGCAAAAAGCTGAACCGTATCGCTAATTTCGATGAGCTCTCCCATGTAAAAGAAAGCTGTTTGATTCGAAATACGATTAGCCTGCTGCATGTTATGGGTCACGATCGCAATCGTATATTTTTTTCTTTAATTCAAAGATCAGCTCTTCAATTTTATTCGTTGATATCGGATCGAGCGCTGAAGTCGGTTCGTCCATCAAGATAACTTCAGGTTTAGTTGCTAATGCTCTAGCGATGCATAAGCGCTGCTGTTGCCCGCCGGAAAGTCCCATCGCATTTGAATTGAGGCGATCCTTTACTTCTTCCCAAAGAAACGAATCCTTTAAGCTTTGCTCAATGACTTCATCGAGCTTTTTTTTATTTTTTTATTCCGTGAACTTTTGGACCATAAGCTACGTTTTCATAGATGGATTTCGGAAATGGATTCGGCTTCTGAAACACCATGCCCACATCCTGACGCAGCTGAACTAAATCTGTTTTTTCGGATAAAATATTCTTTCCGCGGTAGTTGATTTCCCCAGTCATTCTTACCCCTGGCACCATCGAAATCATTAAGTTCAGTGTCTTGATAAACGTCGATTTACCACAGCCTGAAGGACCAATTATCGCCGTAACCTGAGACTTATCAATGGCAAATGAAATATCCTTTAACGCTTGCTGTTTTCCATACCAGAGGTTCAATTTCTTAATATCATACACGGTTTCGGTTCGGCTCTTTTGTTCAGGCACTACTGTTTTCACCGATATCTCCCTTTTTCCGGCTTAGCCAAAACGACCGGAAATATATCTCTTGTCTGCTTTTCCCATGCACTTTCGAATATGACTTTCGTGTCGCCGTATTCGATCAAATTCCCATTAAGAAAGAAGGCCGTTTTTGTCAGAAATACGTGAAGCTTGCTGCATGTTATGAGTCACGACGATAATTGGGTAGTCCTTTTTTAATTCGCCAATCAGCTCTTCGATTTTAGCGGTCGCAATCGGATCGAGTGCAGATGCTGGTTCATCAAGCAATAGCATATTAGGCTTCATGACTAATGCTCTCGCAATGCACAGACGCTGCTGTTGTCCCCCAGAAAGCGATAAAGCCGATTCCTTTAGGCGATCCTTCACTTCATCCCAAAGTGCTGCCCTCGTCAATGACTCCTCAACTAGCTGCGGCCATTCCCGCTTGTTCACTCCGTGAAAACGGAGACCATGTGTTAAATTCTCGTATATTGACTTCGGAAATGGGTTTGGCTTTTGGAAGACCATTCCGATTTCTTTTCTTAAAGCAGTAACGTTTATATCAGAGCCGAGTAGGTTCAAGCCTTCGTAAAGAATCTTGCCCTCACATCGTGCAGTCGGAATCAAGTCATTCATTCGGTTAATACTTCTTAAAAACGTCGATTTCCCGCATCCTGACGGCCCAATTAGAGCAGTAACAGTGCTTTTGTCAATATTAAAGGATACATTTTTGACCGCGTGATTGTCACCATAATATACATTTACATCTTCAATAGCCAAGATCGGCTGCAATGAACGAACGGCTTCCGGCTTTGTATCATCGATAGGCTTTTCAACGGTTAACGTAGCCATCGTAATCCCCCTTCATTTACTTTACAGATGTTAGTTTTTATGAACATAGCGTCCGAACCATCGGGCAAACAAGTTAAACAATAATACTGAAATGACGAGCACAGCTGAAGCGCCGTCCGCGATCTCCCGAACGTCGGGAACAAGCCCTTGCGTATTAAGCTTCCAAATATGCACAGCTAACGTCTCCGCAGGACGAAAAATATTAAGCGGCGAGGACTCGGAGAACGGATTCCAATTGGCCCAATTGAGCCGCGGTGACGTTAAACCAGACGTAAATAAAAGGGCCGCTGCCTCCCCAAACACCCTGCCAGATGCTAGAATCGCACCGGTTAAAATTGAAGGAAATGCAGCAGGAACAAGCACCGATTTAACTGTATCCCAATGTGTAATTCCTAATGCGAAGCTTGCTTCCTTTTGTTCACGTGGGACAGACCGAATCGCATCCTCACAAACCCGGACCATGACTGGCAAATTAAATACGGTTAATGCGAGAGCCCCTCCGATAATCGTGTAACCCCAACCAGTAATTGAGACGAATAGCAGTAAGCCGAACATTCCGATAACAATCGAAGGTAGTGAAGCCAGAACTTCAATACAGCTCCGGATAAAATCAGTCAGCTTTCCTGGCTTGGCATATTCGGCCATATAAATTCCACCGCCGAGACCAAGCGGAACAGTAATGACCATCGTTAGAAGCAAAATGTAAAAGGAATTAAACAGCTGTGGTCCGATTCCACCACCAGGAAGCATCGAGCTTGGCGGTGTCGTTAAAAAAATCTAAACTGATCTTCGTAAATCCATGGACAACAATGTAGCCTAATAGTCCTGCCAGAATCAAGACGATCATGCAGGCGATGCTGACAAATATAATCGTTGCTAACTTATCGGTTGTTTTTGCATTCATTTAGAAAGCCCTCCTCGATGAGAGGAATCGAATGATCATAATAAACACGTAAGACATGATGAGCAAGATTAAACCGAGCGACCATAAAACACTGTTCTCAGCACTGCCTTGCACAGTATGCCCCATATTTAAGGTGATAATTGTCGTCAATGTTGCCGTCGGATCAATCAATGATTCTGCAATCGTTCGGGCATTCCCGATTACCATCTGAACGGCCAACGCTTCGCCAAATGCTCGAGCCATCCCCAAAACGACAGCTGTTAACAGCATAGGTATAGCAGCGGGAACGAGCACCCGATAAATCGTTTGCCACCTAGTTGCACCAAGGGCAAGCATGATTCGCGAAAGCCATTTGGTAACGAGCGCATCGCATCCGTTGCAATACTAGTGATTGTCGGCAAAATCATCACTGAAAGAACAATCATCCCTGACAATAAGCCAAAGCCCTGTCCCCCGACATAGTTACGAATAAACGGAACGATGACTGTAAGTCCTATGAATCCATAAACAACCGATGGAATACCTACTAACAGCTCAATGACCGGTTGTAAAATCTTCTGTCCCCACGCCGGTGCGATTTCCGTCATAAAAATCGCCGCACCTAAGCCTAAAGGAGCAGCAACCAATGCAGCAAGTATCGTGACCGCAAAGGAGCCGAAAATAAACGGCAAGGCTCCAAATACCGGACCTCCATTTGCCTCACTTCGTGTAGGATTCCAATCCAGGCTCGTTAAAAACTCAATCGGGCTCACACCGTTAATAAAAAAAACGATTGTAACCCTTTGGAAAACAAAAAAAACTGTAATTGAAAGTGTGGCACAGATAATTAGAGCCGCACAGCTATAAACAATGATTTTCCCCTTGGTTTCAGTTTTTTTCTGCAGAACGGTTCTTTTCTTTCAGCAACCGGTCACGCACACCCATTTGACCTTCCATGACGGTTCCCCCTTGTTCACAATCAAGCTCTACTATTCGTTCTCAAACTAACTTAAGACAAAGTCAGTTTGAGAACGCAGGATAATAGTCTAGCTTTTTTATTAGTCCATCAGGACCCTTCGATTAGTTTACCTCTGTTTCGTTCCCTTCAGCATCGCGTTCTACCTGCATATCAACCGCTGAAATATACCCCATTGCCGGAACAATTTCGGCTTGCACTTCATCGCTCATTAGGTAGTCCAAAAATCCTTTTGCTAGGCCTTCAGGCTCACCCTTTGTATAGGAGTGCATGTAAGCCCAGATAGGAAAGTCACCTGATTGAACATTTTCATCGCTTTGTTCAACCCCATCAAGTGTCAACGGCAATACTGTATCGTCCGTATAATAGGAAAATGCTAGATAACCGATAGCCCCTTCAGTTTCTGAAATAATTTGTTTTACCGTATTGGAAGAGTCCTCAGTTACACCTTCAGCAGGCTCTGCTCCATCCAAACCGTACTCAACGAAAGTTGCCCGTGTACCAGAGGAATCCGGACGGTTGACAAGAACAACTTCAACATCATTTCCGCCGAGTTCAGACCAATTAGTCACATCCCCAGTGAATACTCGAATCAAGTCTTCTTTCGATAAATCGTCAATCCCAACTTCAGGATGTGCTGCCGGTCCCATACCAACGACAGCAATGCGATGATCGACAAGCTCCTCTGCCGGAATTTCTTCACGCTCTTCGGCAAACACATCAGAATTTCCTATTTCAACAGCTCCATCAGATACTTGCGTTAGGCCGGTACCCGAGCCCCCTGCTTGTACTTGGATATCTGCCTCAGGATTGTCATTCATAAATTGATCAGCAGCTGCCATGACTAAAGGCTGCATTGCACTGGATCCTGATAGTAACAATGACCCACTCGCCTCTCCAGCATTCGCTTCAGCATCATCTGTATCATCTGTTGTATCTGTTTCTTCGCCAGCTGCTTCTTCCGTATCATCATTTTCTTCTGGCTCCGATGTTTCTCCATTTTCTCCTCCACAAGCTGCTAAAAATACCATCAATGCAGCTGTAACCAAAAACAAGAAAAAATTTCTTTTTGTTCACTTGAATTGGCCTCCCTTTTTCGTAGATAAATAGACTGCGTGAAAGGACCTGTACTCCTTACAACTGCAAGTATAGAGAAAGATTATTAAGGTGCTGTAGCTTGAATGTAAAGATTGTGTAAAGATGACAGGAGAATTAAATAAAATGTTGAATATAACTGTTTTGTAGTAAGACGCGGAGTTTATTTTTAGTATAATCGGACTACATTAACTTGTAGCGCCTTTTCAATACTTCAACCTTTCACAGCAAACTTACCGTTACGTGCAATTACAGGAATTCTTACATATAAAAAAGAACCATCTCCCTGTTTACTGGAACGATGGTTCTTATGTTTCGTACGATAAAGATAATCCTTTTTCGTTTTCGTAACTCTTGTCCGCAGATCGCTCATTGCAAAAGGACTGCGATTAAGCTCTGGATTCCGCCTCCCCTCGCGTTCGAGCTTTTGCCGTCGTTTTTTTTGCTCTCGATTTTGCCATATTGCTCACTTCCTTGTTCTTTTTAGTTATTCTATCTATAATTTTGACGTTTCGCAAGAGCGATACTTCCCGTTATTCTAGTGCAATTCCCCATTCCTCACTTGACAACTTAGGTTACTATGATATACAGTTGATACAATTTCATATGTGGGGAATGGGTACTTTGAAGAGCTGTTTTCAAAGTTTAAAAGGGAAGTCGGTGCAAATCCGACGCGGTCCCGCCACTGTAATAGACGAGTCATAAGAGAATGTCACTGGTTTCATCTGGGAAGACGATTATGATGTTGACGCTAAAGTCAGGAGACCTGCCTATTCTGACAGCACTGTCGCAACCCTACGGGAGATAGGGAGGTGTTAAAAATATCAGTTAAACTATAGGGTATTTTTATCATTTGCGTATGGTAAAATTATCCTTTTTTTAAATTTATTTTTTGTTTGAAGGAGACGATTGGAATGACATTTAGAACAAGTAGCTTAGGGTATCCTCGCATTGGCGAGAATAGAGAATGGAAAAAAGCATTAGAAGCATTTTGGGCCGGACAAATCGATGAAGCTCAACTGCTTGATACAACGAAAAAGCTCCGAATCGAAAACTTAAAAAAACAACAGGAAAGCGGCCTCGATCTAATTCCCGTCGGGGACTTTACTTTGTATGATCACGTATTGGACACTGCCGTAATGTTTGGCCTTGTTCCACAGCGCTTCAATTATACTGGCGGTCCCATCTCTTTATCCACATATTTTTCGATTGCCCGTGGAAACAAGGATGTACCCGCAGCAGAAATGACAAAGTGGTTTGACACGAACTACCATTATATTGTTCCCGAACTAACTGACCTTACGCCGGTTCTTGTTGAAAACCGTCCGCTTCAGGCTTATCTTGAAGCAAAGAAAGAACTAGGAATTGAAGGAAAGCCTGTCATCCTCGGCCCATTCACATTCCTAAAGCTGTCAAAAGGCTATGCGGCAGAGGAATTTTCAGTTTATTTAGATAAGCTAATTCCTGTCTACGTTCAACTTTTGCAGGAGCTCAAACAAGCCGGTGCTCAATGGGTACAATTAGATGAGCCATCTCTCGTTACGACTTTAACCGAAAAGGAGCTTGAACTTCTGACAGGCGTTTACGAAAAATTAGCGGCGGAGGTTCCAGATTTATCGATTATTTTGCAAACGTACTTTGACTCTGTTTCTGGCTATGAAACCTTGACCAAGCTTCCTGTTCAAGCACTCGGACTTGATTTCGTTCATGGCCGAAAGACAAACTTAGCTAATTTGCAGAAATTTGGATTCCCTGAAGATAAGCTGCTTGCTGTCGGCATCATTGATGGTCGAAATATATGGAAAAGTGATTTCCGCGCGATTCAATCGTCAATCGAGACAATTTCGGCGATTGTTCCAGTCGAGCGCCAGTTGCTTCAGCCTTCTTGCAGCCTATTACATGTTCCTGTTACCTTAACGAATGAAACAAGCCTTGACTCGACGGTCAAACAAGCGCTTGCCTTTGCGGACGAAAAATTAACAGAGCTAGAAAGTATTAAAAAGCTGGTCACAGAACCTGCGGAAAAAACTAGTGAACTGCTAGAACAAAATCAAAAGGCTTTAGACGAAATCGCTAATTCAGAGTGGAGAAACAAAGCAAGCGAAGTAAATACTTCATTAAAAGCGCGCCGTTCCACGCCATTCGAGCAAAGGCAAAAGCTACAGCAGGATAAATTCTCGCTGCCGTTACTGCCAACGACTACGATCGGTAGCTTTCCGCAAACAAAGGAAACACGCCGCACAAGGAACCTGTGGCGGAAAGGGGAAGTATCGGATGCAGCGTATAAGCAATTTGTTGAAGAACAAATAAAAAAATGGATCGACATTCAGGAAGATATCGGACTTGATGTGTTCGTCCACGGAGAATTTGAACGAAACGACATGGTTGAATTCTTTGGTGAAAAACTTGCCGGCTTTGCTTTCACCAAAAATGGCTGGGTGCAGTCATACGGCTCCCGCTGCGTTAAGCCTCCGGTCATTTTCGGAGATGTGAAATTTGTCGAACCGATGACCGTTGAGGAAACCGTCTATGCCCAAACTTTGACGAAAAAGCCTGTAAAGGGTATGTTGACTGGTCCGGTTACGATTTTAAACTGGTCGTTCGTCCGGAACGATCTCTCATTAAAGGACGTTTCCTTCCAAATCGCCGAAGCATTAATACATGAGCTGGAAGCCCTTGAAGCAGCGGGTATCGAAATGATCCAGGTTGACGAACCGGCAATAAGAGAAGGTTTACCTTTGAAAAGAGAAAATTGGCAAGACTACTTAACTTGGGCAGTAGAAGCGTTTCGGATTGCGACTGCAACCGTGAAGGACACGACCCAAATCCATACGCATATGTGCTACAGCGAATTTCATGAAATTATTGATGCGATCAGTGCTCTCGACGCTGATGTCATTTCCATCGAAACGTCGCGAAGCCACGGCGAATTAATATCTGCTTTTGAAAATAATACGTACAATAAAGGTATTGGATTGGGAGTCTACGATATCCATAGCCGCGTGTGCCAGAAGAAGCCGAAATGGTCAAAGTCATCCACCGCGCCCTTGAGGTTTTGCCATCTGAACGCTTTTGGGTCAACCCAGATTGCGGGTTGAAAACGCGACAGGAGCCAGAAACCATTGCTGCATTGCAGAATATGGTCTCTGCTGCCCACAAAGTACGAAACGAATCAGCCATTCGCGCCTAACGAGACAGAGTCTCAGTACAATGTAAGGCGAGAAGCCCTCAAATAGATAGCTTGACAACAAACTATAATAGAAGCGCCCGATTCGGTTTATGAGCCGAAATGGGGCGCTTTTGTCATTATTGATTCAATGATTGAGGTAGAATCGTTTCAGTTACATTCTATTTTCATTAATCACATTAGGGTTTACTCTATTAAGACTGTGAACGTATACTTAAAGTAAAGGGCGAAATGATTTAATAGCATTTGACTTCATATAACCATGGTGGTTGAGAAGGGGATTATTTCTTAAATTTTCATGTTTTGAAATCAAAACATGATGCTGAAAAGAGGTATTATTAAAAAACAAATTTTATCCATCTATCTTTTGGAAATTTGGGTAAATTCAATAGCTGCTTGTAATCATAATGAAGGCGTACAAATCAAACTAGAGGAAACTCAGTGAGAACTACTATAATGATGAATCAAGCTAGACTACATATTGATTTGACTTTTATTTACGAAGTTCATTCTTAAATAAAAGTCAAGATAAGCAACAAAACAAATTTAGAGGATTAAGAAATTGATTTAGCTAAAAAAAATTGAGTCATTTTATCGCTTTCATCTTTGTTCATAGACTCGATTAACACATCTTTAAGTACTCCATACTTATATCGCAAATCGAAATGGCTATTGAATCATTTGATGATAAATTTGAGAGGTAAGCAGCCTGTTTACCTTGACGCTAAAGAGGAAAGATTCTAGAAACAGTAAACGTTGAGGAGGCGTATCGGATGTCAATTTTTTTCAAAAGATGCCTTAGCAGGCAAGCATATTCTGATTACAGGCGCAACAGGGGGAATTGGCTACGAAACCGCTAAGGTACTCGCACAAATGGGAGCTAACTTGACCCTTACAGGCAGGAAAAAAGACATGCTTAATCAATACGAAATGGAATTAAAGGCGATAAGCCCGAAGTTGCCATTGCTGCTTACCCAGCCGATATAAGCGTTGAATCGGAACGACAACAGTTAGTTGAATGGGCGGAAGAAAAAAAGTGGCTTTATTTCCGGGCTTGTCAACTGCGCTGGCATTTCTGGAGGAACGATCGTCGAAGAATTAAGCGAGGATGAGATGGATTCCATAATGCATGTAAATTACACGGCTACCGTCTTGCTCAGCCAGCTCATCTACCGAAAAATGAAAACGCAAGAGGAAGGAGCGATTGTCAATGTCTCCTCGCTCTCTGGTCTACGAGCACTTACGGCAACACGGCATATGCTTCTTCGAAATTTGCCTTAATCGGATTCACTCATTCGTTTGCACTTGAAGCGATTGAACACAACGTTCGCGTGAATGCGGTTTGCCCAGGGTTTGTAGAAACGGAAATGGCGACAAAAGGAATCCAACGTAAAGCCGAGCGGGCCAACCGTTCGTTTGAAGAAGAAAAGGAATGGATCGAGAGAGCGATTCCATCCCACCATATCACCTCTCCTAAGGACGTCGCCAATACGATCGCATTTCTTTTAACAGATGCAGCAACAAATATCGTCGGCGAATCGGTTAAAATTTCCGGAGGGAGCGTGCTGCGTTAATTAATCGTGCGTTCAAGCCCTGTTTCTGCAAGAATGACTTCACCATGAAAAATAGCCTCTGCTTCTTTTTTCAAGGTAAGGTGGTTTCCGTAGTGGGGAAGATGAGTAAGTATTAGCGATTTCGCACCAGCCAATTCAGCTAATCTCGCCGCTTCCTCACTATTCATATGGCCAAATGCAGATTTATCTTCTCCTGCATAGCCACTACACTCAGCGATTAGCAATTCACAGCCGTGCGCAAATTCAGCTAATTCTGGAAAAAAGCTCGTATCACCTGTATAAACAATCGATTTACCATCAGTCAATGAAATGCGAAAAGCAAAGCACGGTACTGCATGCCTCGTTTGGTAAAACGTAAACTGGAACGGGCCAATGTTACAATTCTCTCCTTGAAAATAAGGCTGGAAAGGCGTTCTTTCATTAAATGACGTTTGTTCAAAAGCGTTAGAGTCTTCTTGATGGCCATATATTGTCGTTTTCTTCTGCAATTGTGGCTGCATCAACCGCGAATATTGGAACACGCGAAGATCCGCTTGATGATCGGCATGGTAATGAGTAAGTACAATCGCATCTAAATCGTCTGGCGAACAGAAATGTGGCAGCTTTGCCATCACCCCGCTCCCGCAATCTAGCAAAACGCGAAATTGCTCATGCTCGAGCAAATAGCCCGCCGTAGCCTCGCCTTGTTCTGGAAACCCATGCCAATAACCGATTACGGTAATTTTCATCCATGTCCCTCCTTTTTTGTCAGTATATCATAAGTTCAAATGGCTTTTGACATACAATATCTCTATTTTTAACAAGAGGGCTCCTAAAACACCGATAGTATATTTACTTAATATACTCTGAAAACTCGGGGAAGGTGACAATTGCACCCTAACCATCCCATTTTAGAAAATGCTCCAGTTATGTATGAACCGCGTCTGCATGTTTTTCATCCGAAATTAATTCCGCACCACTTGAATAGGAGACGGAAGGACTTTCCGGTTTGAGCCCCGCTCAGTGATTCTATTAAACAGCGTTAATCTTCCTTTGTTTTTTCTTTGTCTGCTCTTGGGTAGACTGTACCTGCTCTCGCTGTAGCGCCTTTAAATAAATATGGTAATAGCTGAAGAAATACACATACGCAAAGATTGAACCCGCAAACAACAATGGAAAAACCGGATGAAGATGAAAAACAAAATAAATCAAAAAGCCGACGGCAAGCGCAGCGCCAATAGCGATATGGCATGGCCAATAGCTAAAAAGAATGCCTTTCGGAAGGATGCAAGGAGGCCGACCTTAAAATGGACATTATCAGCAAAATAAAAACCCGTAAATGCAAGTAGCATTACTGTGCCGATTAAATAAATGTATGAAAAAATCGAACCGAACTCTGAGCCGGAAAGCACATAATTCCATCCCCATATCCCCCAGATTATGATAAAGGCTAGCCCACTTAGGATACTGCGAACATAGTTTTCCTTATAAAAGCGTAAATATGAACGAAAAAGCGACTGTCCCTTTTGCTTCATCACCCACTGCCTCGTCACTGCAAACATCGCCATTGTCGCTGGGAAAAAGAAGACCGGCAATAGGACAACCGCAGTTAAACCAAGCATATACGCTTCTTCAACAGATTGGGAGAAAACCATCGCAACGGCCAGATAAATAATCGGTAAGTTAAACAATAACCATATAGCATTCGTTAGTAAAAAGCGCATCACCCACTCGGACAATTGAAAAAAACTTACCCATTATACCTGTTAATTGCATGTTCTTGACCCCTCTTCATACGCTTAATTGTTAAAAGTTACCTCATTTACTCATTAAAAGTTTCGATCGTTTTGAATAGAGTAAAGAGTATACACCTGTACACTCTTTACTCCCGCTATTTATTCTCCTTCCATTGTCGCAAGATTCTCTTGCCAAAGTTGCGTTTTATATTCAAGCAATTGCTCATAACCTTGGCTAATCGCATCTTCTTCTGCATTAGCAATAATGGCTTCCACTTCTTCATCACTGCCAGCATGAAGCGCTAATGCGCGCGTTTCTTCAAACAAATCGTCCATACGAATCTGAATTCCGCCCTCTTCAGATTCTGGCATTGCTGTGATATTTACAAACTGAGTGGCGTCAAATTGGGTTGCCCATGTAATTTCGTACTGCCAGTGTGTCGTCCAGTTACGATCTTCCATCGGCAAAGTCGACTCAAACTTCGCTTTTGCAGTATCGGCAAAAACCGTATTCCCATTCCACATAAAGTTCGTTGTTACACCTTCAAGCTCTGCCATGCCCGCTGGGTCTTTCACATACTCATCGGTAAATTGCGGGTACCTTCGTCATCATATCCATCCCAATATTTCCCTTCCGGTCCCCAGAATAACATCGTTTGCCCTTCTGGACCAGTTAGCCAGTCAAGGAAAGCAAAGATCTTTTCTGGTTCCTCCGCTTCTGTCGTAATAACACTAACATTCCAGCCGAGCTGGTTGAATGAACCAGGATAAATCCGATCTCGATCCAAGCCTTCTTTTGCAAGTGGCCAAATCATAAAGTAGCCGCCATCCGGATCGTCTTTAATCATATTCATATGTCCTTGCCTTGCTTGGTCCGTCGGGCTTGCTGATGCGTACACGGCAACCCTACCCCCTTGGACTTTTTCAGTGACATCGTCCATTGATTGGGTTAAGGCATCCTGTGTAATTAAGCGCTCACGGAATAATTTACTCACAAATTTCATTGCCTCAATGTATGGCTCATGTGAAAGGAGCGATTTGAATTCTCCGTTCTCTGGAACGGCTTGGAGACGGATGTGATCCGGCGAATGATCCTCGCCAAATGCAGAGTAGAGAACATTAATCCCTTGACCGTCTACATGCGTTTCAAAAGGTACAATGTCAGGATAATTGTCTTGGACGAGCTTCAAATATTCATATAAATCATCAGGAGTTTCTAACGGTGGTGAATCAAGTTCTTCGTAAATCCGTTTGTTTACAACATAGCCAGCATTCCCGTTAGGCTGTGATGTATACCAGTTTGGAAATTGATAGAGCTTACCATCTTCAGAGCGAAGCATATTGATCGCTTCCTCACCCAACCATTCGACTAAATTCGGATACTTTTCAAGGTAATCATCAAATGGAACGAGTTTCCCTGCCTGACGAAGCCGTTCTACATCGGCGCCACGCTCGAGCCAAATCACATCTGGAAGGTCGTCGCCAGCGATCATCGTACTAAAACGTTGTTCCGCATTTCCGCCAGAGCTAACTGCGTTAACTGTAACCTGTTTGTTTTCTTGAATCCACTCTGATGCTACATCCTCACCCCATGGTGGCATCGTATACCAGTCATAGTGGCCGTAAAATGAGAAATCTAATGGCTCTGAACCTAGTTCAAATGAACTACCTGCTGTTCCATTCTCCTCGCCATTGTCTTCCTCATTTTCATTACTCGGCGGGTCCGCTTCATCTCCCCCCGTATTATCCGACCCAGAGCATGCAGCAATAACGAGGCATGCCATAAGTGCCATCAGTAGTAACAGCCAATGATTTTTTTTGTTCTCATCTGAATCCCCCTTCAATCATTCGTCTATTTATTTAAAGCATTTCGCTTTAAACTAAAGTAAGTAAAGCCAACTACTCTTTTAATGAGCCAATGAGAACCCCTTTGACAAAGTACTTTTGTACAAACGGATACACCATAATGATAGGCAATGTTGCGACAATCATCGTTGCCATTGATAACGATTTAGATGTTACAGTTGCCATCCGTGACATATGCCAATGGCAGCTGAGTCAAGGCTTTGCATTTGCTCACTCATGATATTCGAATTCAATATTTGTTGTAACATCGTTTGAATAGGTATCAGGTTATCACTCGTAATATAAATGCTAGGGAAAAACCAATCATTCCAATGGAATACAGCTGTAAATAATGATAATGTCGCTATAACCGGGCCTGACAATGGCAGGATGATCCGAAAAAAAGGTCCCCCAGTAGCCACAGCCGTCAATTTTTGCTGATTCTTCCAACCCTTTTGGTAATGCCTGAAAGAACGTTCGAAAGATGATCATATTCCAGACACTAATTAACGAAGGAATGACCATAACCCAGAATGAATTCATAAGCCCCAACGAACGAATTAGTAAGTATGTCGGGATTAATCCGCCACTGAAAAACATTGTCACAATACAGAAAATCATAAAATATTTCCGCCCAATGAGCTCTTTTTTCGACATCCCATAAGCAAAAATTGCTGTTGCCATGACCGCCATTATTGTGCCAATTACGGTCCGCATTATAGAAACCAAAAACCCGTTAACAATCCGTTTATCTTGAAAAACAATTTCATAATTTGCTAAAGTAAACTCCCTTGGCCAAAAGGTTATCCCACCTAGCGCCGTATCTTGCCCACTATTAAATGAGACGACAAGTGAGTTCCAGAACGGATAAAATGTCACAAAGGCCAAAAGGATGAGCAGGATATGAATAATAACTGACATTACCTTGTCGCCGTACGATAATTTAGTCAAAGTACAAGACTCGCTTTCCGTATGTGCTTACCATAGACTATTACCAGTCCTTCGTGCGAAATAATTAGCCATCGTCAATAATCCAACGCTTATGACCGCTTTGAACAAGCCGATCGCAGTTGCGTATGAATAAAGAGAGTTGTTAATTCCGACGCGGTAAACATACGTGTCAAGCACATCTGAAACACTGCGCAAAATAGGATTACTTCCTAGCAAAAGCAAGTCCTCGAATCCTGCATTCAATAGATTACCAATTTCAAGAATCATGAAGATCATAATAATTGGCAAAATAGACGGGATTGTAATAAGAAACATCTGCTTAAATCGGCTTGCCCCATCAATGGCTGCGGCTTCATACATTTGTTGGTCTACTCCTGCGATAGCAGCAAGGTATACAATGGATGCAAACCCTATCGACTTCCATACATTGGTTGTCACAATGATCGTCCAGAAGTATTCTGGAATGGATAAAAAGTTGATTGGATTTTCAATTAGGTTAAGTTTTTCTAATACTATATTAAGGCTGCCATTATCGGTCGAAAGAATCGACATTGCAAAGCCTGCAACGATAACCCATGATAAGAAATGAGGCAAATACGTTATCGTTTGTACGGTACGTTTAAACATCATGTTTCTTACTTCATTGAGCATGAGCGCAAGAATAATCGGTGCTGGAAAACCGATAAAAAACTTCAGAAGACTAAGAACAATTGTATTTCTCATAACCTCTGTGAATTTTGGGTCATTAAAAAAGGCCTGAAAATGTTTAAAGCCAACCCATTCGCTTCCGCTCATCCCAAGAAAAATGTTATAGTCTTGGAATGCCATTAATACGCCGTACATTGGAATATAGCTAAATACGAAAATAAAGAGCAAACCTGGAATGACCATCATTTGTAAATCAAATTGTTTAAAATATCGAACAATGAGACTTTTCTTATTTTTCTGATGATCGAGACTCAAGTGTGATGGCTTTGCTTTAAGCTGAGCCAACAAAGATCCCCCCCCACTAGATTGAAACCGCTATCATTATTTTTAACGAATTAACTATACCACACTTTTTTTTAGAATTTGTAATCCCTTTTGGACATTTTCACACATTTCTAATGTTCGAAACACTTGATTTATCAGGAGTTTCAATATTATAAAACCTATCAAAAAAATTTTTTTTATCCCCTTATTAATAATTTGTTTATTAATTTTATTTATTTTTTTCGCTTTAACAAATAGTCTTTTATTTTGAAATAATATTACGTAAAGCTAGTCATTTCGTTTTTTTTACAATACGCTTGCACGATATTAGAACAAAAGCGTAAGTCGTCCGTTCAGCAACGGACTAACTGGACGACAACGGTGGAGCTAAAGGAAACACGTTGTCGCATGGAATTAATGTTGGCTTATCGTGCTAAGCAAAGGACGTTTGCTCATTGATGGGCGCTTGGAGCTGGAAAGGGCTATTCTTGTCATCATTCATGTTAAATTTTATACTTTCTTTAAATCAAAAAAAACATTTGGACTAAGTCCAAATGT